>JAUXEH010000036.1 GCA_030620655.1 Candidatus Aminicenantota bacterium
AAAATGATGTCCAAAGGTTTCTCAAGCCCAATGAATTGAAGTCTCTTGAACTCTGGACTAAGGATTTCTTTCTGACCAAGCCCGATAATCTGGAATAAAAAGATGGTCGATTCCTCAGGATCTCAAAATTAAATGATACTCTGCTCTGCCGGTTTTTCACCCGGGAGATGTTTTCCAATTTATAGCGGTGGATTTAGGGGACTGGGAGGGCGTTGACAAACCCTGCTGATTAAGGCAAGGTGATTTCACCCCCATGAAAAGGATCCGAAACCTGCCGCTGGCCCTGACCCTGGCCTGCACATTCCTGGGATTGGCGGCGGTCTACCTCCTGTACGAGGTGAGGTCGGGCAGCCGGAGCGCTCTCGATGCTCCCCTGCCCGCGCCCCATCCGGATTACGGCAGGGTGATCTGTGCTGCACCCAGCATCACGGAGATCGTATTCACCCTGGGGGCGGGCCCCCGGGTTGTCGGGGTTAGCGACTATTCCGTCTTCCCCCCTGAGGCCAAGGACGTGGCGCGCATCGGGGGCCAGATCAATCCCAACCGCGAGAGGATCCTGTCCCTGGAGCCGGACCTGATCATCTTTCAGGGAAAGCATCAGGTCCTGTCCCGCTTCTGCCGCGAGCAGGGAATCCGGTCCCTGTCCGTGGACATCGACAGGATCGATCACCTCATGTCCGCCATCCTGACCATCGGCACCTGGCTGCACGAGGAGGTCCCTGCCGAACGCCTGGCCGCCGACATCAAGCGGCAGCTGTCCGCCCTGGCCCGGAAGACACAGTCGCGCCCCCCCCGGAAAGTGTTCCTGGGACTGGGGCACACCCCGGGCGACCTGACCGGCCTCATGACCACGGGATCCGGCACATTTTTGCACGAGCTGATCGAGCTCGCGGGCGGCCGCAACATCTTCGCCGACGCCCCCGGATCCTATCCCCGCATCTCCAAGGAAGCGCTGGTGCGGCGCCGGCCGGATGTCATCATCGAGGTGCTGGCCAAGGGGCTATCCCCGGAGAACCAACTGCTGCTCAAGTCCGATTGGGACAGGCTGTCCACCCTGCCCGCCGTCAAGGCCGGGAGGATCTATTTCCTGACCGATGACTACATGTTGATCCCCGGGGTGCGGATCTCGCAGACCGCACACAGGCTGGCGGCCGCCATACACCCTGAGCTCTTCGAGGACCCGCATGATTGAGCTGCGGGACATCACCCACCGCTTCCCCGGCATCGACTGGGAGCTCAACATCCCGGAGCTCTCCCTCATGGCCGGGGAGGTCCTGGGTATCATCGGCCCCAACGGGTCGGGCAAGACCACCCTCCTGCAGATCGCGGCCGGCCTGCTCGCCCCGCTGGGAGGGCGGATCCGTCTCAGGGGCCGGGACCTGAAAGGCCTGGACAGGCGCACGGCCGCACAGGAACTGGGATTCCTTCCCCAAGAGCTCAGCAGCGAGTACGACCTGGTGGTGGAAGAACTGGTGGGGATGGGCCGTTATCCCCATGTGAAGGGTTGGGGTCGCCTGGGGGGTGACGACCGCGCGGCCATCGACAGCAGCCTGGACTTGACCGGCATGATCCCCCTGCGCGGCAGGAGGCTGTCGCAGCTCTCCGGGGGAGAAAAAAAGCGCGCCTTCCTGGCATCCGTCCTGGCGCAGCAGCCCCGCTTCCTGCTGCTGGACGAGCCCACCACCGCACTCGACCTCCCGCATCAGGTCCGCTTCTTCCGGCTGCTGCACCGCCTCGCCCGGGACGGCATGGGCATCGCGGTGGTCACCCATGACGTCAACCTCGCATCTCTGTACGCCGACCAGCTGCTCCTGCTCTCCGCAGGCAGGATCCTTTCCCTGGGGCAGCCTCAGCAGGTGCTCACAGAGGAGCGGGTGTCCGAGGTTTACGGAGCGGAGGTATTGATGGGACGGCACCCCGAGACCCAACGCCCCCTGGTCATCGCCCGCGCCGTGCAGGAGGAGGCAGAGTGAAAGCCCGGGCCCTGACCGGCTACGCCCTGCTGTTTCTGCTGGCTGCCCTGGTGAGCCCCTGGATCGGCCCCGAACCCGTTTCCACGGGGGATGTCATGGCCTACCTGCAGGGCGAGCGCCAGCCCGGCGGCGAGATCTTCTGGCACCAGCGGGTGCCTCGGGTCCTGCTGGCGCTCCTGGCCGGGGGGGCCTTGGCCGTGGTCGGGGCCTCGTTCCAGGTCCTCTTCCGGAATCCGCTGGTCGAACCCTTCACACTGGGCATCAGCGGTGGGGCAGCTTTGGGGGCCTTCCTGACCATCTCGTTCCCCGCCCTCTGGGCGGTCTGGGGTCCGTTCGGGTCGCTGCAGATGTTCGCAGTGCTGGGGGCCGCCGCCGCCCTGTTCCTGATCCACCGCCTGGCCCGCAGCCCCGGGGGGATGTCGGTCTACACCCTTCTCCTGGCCGGGGTGACCATCAGCATCATCTGCGCCGGGGGCATCCTGCTCCTGACCTACCTGGCGGAGCCCAATGCCCTGGTCGTCTTCCAGCGCTGGATGATGGGCGGCCTGGATATCCTGGGGTATGAACAGCTCATCGGCATCCTGCCCCTCCTCCTCCCGGGACTGGGCCTCCTGCTCTTCCATGCCCGGGATCTCAACCACATCGCCCTCAGCGAGGACCTGGCTCTGGCCCAAGGCGTGGATGTGCCTATGGTACGGCGCAACGTGTTTGTGGGGGGAGGCCTCGCCACGGCGGCCGTTGTGTCCCTGGTGGGGCCGATCGGATTCGTGGGGCTCATCGTGCCGCACGCCGTCCGCAGGCTGAGCGGCGTCGACCAGAGGACGGTCCTGCCTGCCGCTTTCCTCCTGGGCGGGACGGCCCTGGCGGTGTGTGACACCGCAGCCCGCACCGTGCTGGCGCCGACAGAGCTCCCGGTGGGAATCATAACGGCCATCATCGGGGGGCCGCTTTTCATACATCTCCTGATCTCCCGCCGCTGGCGCTGACTGTCCTATGCCAAAAGAACGCCGCTACACTCGCTTCAGCGAGCACCTGAGGCAGAGGTTCGGCTGCCGGGTGTACAAGATCGCCCTGGACGCCGGGCTGAGCTGCCCCAACCGGGACGGCACGGTGGGAGACGACGGATGTTTGTTCTGCGACCCGGCCGGGGGTTCCGGGCGTAAGAACGGTGGAGCAACAGTGCCCATCACCGAGCAGATGCGCACCGGCATGGAAGGGCTCCGGAAACGATACCGGGCGGAAAGGTTCATTGCCTATTTCCAGGCCTTCACCAACACATACGGTCCCACCGCGCGTTTAAAGGCCCTGTATGATGAGGCTGTGGCCTTCGAAGATGTCGTGGGCCTTTCCATCGCCACCCGCCCGGACTGTCTTTCCGGGGAGGTCCTCGACCTCATCCAAGCCTATAAGAAAGACCTTTACACCTGGGTCGAGCTAGGCGTGCAGTCTATGCGGGAGGAGACCCTGCAAACGATAGCGCGGGGGCATGGAGTCGAAGCCACGGTCAGGGCGGTCCGTGCTCTCAAGCAGAGGGATATCCACATTTGCGCGCATCTCATCCTCGGCCTGCCCGGGGAAGACCTCGCCGACATGACGGAAACGGTGCGCACGGTCTCTGAGCTGGGGGTGGATGCCGTCAAGTTCCACATGCTCTATGTCACCCGGGATTCCCGGCTCGCACGCGTTCACGGGCAAGGCGCCCTCCAGCTCATGAGGAGGGAGGAATACATCCGCACCGTCATCCATCTCCTCGAGCGCCTGAACCCGGGCATCCTGGTGCAGCGGCTGGTCAGCGAGGCCCACCGCGACATCCTGGTCGCTCCGGAGTGGCTGAAGGACAAGTCCGCCATCATCCGCGAGATCGAGGACACGCTGGAGTCCCGCAGCACCCGCCAGGGCGCTGCCTTGTAACGGTCTTCAAAGGCAAAACCAATAGTAATCACGAGCGAACAAACGTCATCACGAGCGAAGCGAAGTGATCTCTGAGATCGCTTCACACCCAGGGGGTGTTCGCGATGACAGCGAACTTGACAAGGGGGACAGGGCCTGTCATCATACTTTCTCGAGAATCGAGATAAAGGTTTGCGGATCAGGGAAGCCCGTGTGAATCGGGCACAGCCCCCGCTACTGTGATCGGGAAAGAGTCCCGCAGCAGGCCACTGTTCTCCTCCCGGAGGATGGGAAGGCCCGGGACGATGTTGACCCGTAAGTCAGGAGACCTACCGCGCACCCGCACAACCCATCTTCGGGCGGAAGGTAGGGTGGTTTTTTTAACCCCCACTTTCCTCCTCGTAGTAAGGAGGAGGCATGATGTGTAAAAAATCTCTGATCGGAGCACTGTTCCTGGTGCAGTTATCTTTGTCCCTTCCCCTGCTCGCCCAGGGCAATCCGCCAGCCGAACAGGAAAAGCCGCAGGAAAAACTGGAGCACGAGGTCACGGTCACGGCCAACCGGCTGGAGACCTCAGTCAAGGAAACCGCCAGCTCGGTCACGGTCATCACGCGGCAGGACCTGGAAAAAACCAGAAAGATCACGGTGCTGGAAGCCCTGGCCGAGGTCATGGGGCTCTCCTACACCCAGAACGGCCCCCTGGGTTCTTCTTCTTCGGTTCAAATCCGGGGCGCCAACTCCGAACACACAAAGGTCATGATCGACGGCATGGAGCTCAACGATCCCATGACACCAAGCCGCACCTTCGACATGGGGCTGCTGCTGGTGGAAAGCATCGACCGGGTCGAGATCGCGCGCGGCCCCCAGAGCACCCTCTACGGCTCGGACGCCTTGGGCGGGGTCATCAACATCGTCACCCGCCAGGAAAAGGGAAAGCCCCTGATGCACTTCTCAACCCAGGGCGGCAGCTACTCCACCCTGAACGGAAACGCCGAGGTATCCGGCCGGAGCGGCCAGGTGTCCTACTCGGCGGGAGCGGCTTACCTCGAATCCGGGGGGTTTTCGGCTGCGGGCAGCCAGTATGCGGGTAACAGCGAGAACGACGGGTACCGTAACCTAACCTTATCGGGGAAACTGGGGTATCATCCCAGCGACAACCTGGACCTGGGCCTGACCTTTCGATCGATCGACAGCCGCCTCGACATCGACAACTACGGCGGCGACTATGGCGATGATCCCAACAACGTGCAGGATTACAACGCCGTGCTGCTGGGCGGGAGTGCTCGGGGGCTCTTCGCGGGCAACCGCTGGGAATCCAAGCTTAACCTGTCCTATCTCCAGTATGAGCGCAGGCAGGACAACCCCCCGGACGAGATCCATCCCCTGGAAAGCGAGCGCTCCCTCTTCAAGAGCGACCTCCTCAAGCTCGACTGGCAGAACAACCTCTTCGCCCACGAGAACAACACCGTGACGGCCGGACTGGCGTACTCCCGGGAACAGGGGGAATCCGAGTACACCTCGGAAAGCATCTGGGGCCCCTATGAGAGCCTGTTCCCCAAGCAGGCCGCCGACACCTTTGGGGCGTACATCCAGGACCGTGTCAGCCTGTCCGGAAAATTCTTCGCCGCGCTCGGAGCCCGCTACGACCATCACAGCCAGGCCGGGGGCGCCGTCACCTTTCGGATCGCACCCGGTGTATACCTTGACCGCACCGGCACACGCCTCAAAGCGTCCCTGGGCACGGGGTTCAAGGCCCCCTCGCTCTACCAGCTCTATGCCCCGGCCACCCTGTACGGACCGATCGGCAATGAAAACCTGGAGCCGGAACGAACCCTCGGATGGGACCTGGGGGTGGAGCAGGAGTTCCTGCGGGGACGGCTCCGGCTGGGCGCTCTCTACTTCTCGAATTCCTTCGAGAACCTGATCGATTTCACCTACCGGGACGGGTACCTCAACCTGAAAAAGGCCTCCACCAGAGGCGCGGAGCTGTTCCTGCGGGCCAATCCATGGAACGACCTGTTCCTGTCGGCCGAATACACCCGGACAGAGGCCAAGGATGAGGAAAGCGGCGAATACCTGCTCCGCCGGCCCAAGCACAAGCTCGCCCTCAGGATCGGCACCGGATTCGCAGCGAAAGGACACGTGACGGCCGACCTCCTGTACGTGGGAGAGCGCGAGGACAATTTCTGGGTGGGCTATGCATCCACACGCGTCACCCTGGACAGCTACCTCCTGATCAACGCGGCGGCCTCCTACGAGATCCTGCCCTTTCTGCAGGTCTTCGGCCGGCTGGACAACCTCCTTGACCAGCAGTACGAGGTGGTGAAGGGCTACGGGACACCGGGTTTTTCGGCCTACGTCGGCCTGCGTCTGGGGAAATGAATTCGGTATCCTGGATAATTCACGAGTCGAGTTTGCCGTAGATGGTAGGCGTGGCGGGTGAAGCTGTGGTCGTCCACCGCGAACCCGCCACAACACCCCAGATATGGTGAAATCGTCTCGCTGGGAGAGGAAAAAATGTCGATCCTATTTGTGTGCTCGTCGAAAAATCTTATGTAACTCCTTGATATTACATATATTACGTGAAATATCGACATTTTTTATGAATTATTCAGGAGATTTTGTGTGCCCATTCTGCTAGAATAGTTCAGATTAGCAGGAACTGCATGCTCCAGAAACACCGGATCGGCTTCAATATCAGCTTCCTCCTCGCCTTTCTCTTCCTCACGCTCTTTATCAATTTCCTACATCAGGATACCGGCCTGCAGGGAGGAAACTCCTGCCCCGCCTGCCATTTCCTGAACTCCACGCTCACGACCACTCAGATCAACTTCTTCATCTCCCCCCAATTGACCCTGCTGGACACCCTGAGGACCTGCGAGAGCCCGCAGACCGACCAGGTCGTCCTGATCTCGCCCTCCTCGCGGTCTCCTCCCCTCGTCTGACTCCCTCTCTTCCACCGGACATGCAGCCTCCCAGCTGCCGTCCCCACACCACGTTCAAGGAGGTCAGATGAATACTGCCAAGAGTTTGATCCTATTGGGTCTCACCGCCAGCTTAGTGCTTCCACTCCAGGCCCAGGAAAGCGACACCCGGGTCCTGACCCTGGATGACTGCATCAACATGGCCATCCAGTACAACCCCCTGATCCTGTCGTCCCTGCAGCAGCACCAGGCATCCCTGGCCCGCATCAGCCAGGCAAGGGCTTTTGACCAGCCCTCCCTCAACTGGGACTCCGACCTGCAGGACCGCCTCTTCGATTTCAAGAACGCGGGCGAGTGGTATTTCGGCATAAGCCAGCCGTTCGAGTTCCCAGGGAAAAAAAGCCTCAAGGGGAAGATCGCCGGTAAGGAATCGGAGGAGATCCTGCAGGATATCGACCTGCTCAAGCTGGACATCACGTTCCAGGTCAAGCAGGCGTTCTACCAGCTCCTGCTGGCTCAGGAAAAGTTTAAGTACGTCCAGCAGGACCTGGACCTGTCCCAGGATTTCCTGAGCAAGGCCCAGCTCAAGTATGAGGCAGGCGATGTGGCCCAGGTGGAAGTGCTTCGGGCCCGCGTCGAGGTCTCCAAGGCGCAGAACGAACTGCGGCGCGCCGCCAGCGACGAGCGCCTGGCCCGCGCCTACCTGAACTACCTCATGGCCCGCCGGAAATACCAGCCGCTGCAGGTTGCGGGCGAGCTGCGGTCCAAGGCCGTGGAGCTCGACCTGGTGGGGCTGCAAAACCGGGCCCTGTCCTTCCGGCCCGAGATAAAAAAGATCAATTTCGCCCTGGAGCGGCAGGGGCTGCAGAAGAAGTCGGCCCAGATGAGCTACCTCCCCGACTTCGAGCTGGGTGTCAACCGGCACAAAGTCGCGGGCGAGGGCCAATGGTGGGATTTCACCCTCTCTTTTACCCTCCCCCTCTATTTCTGGCAGCCGTCCCGGGGGGCGATAGCCGAGGCCCAGGCCAACATCAGCGCCCTGTACAAGGAAGCGGAACACGTCGAGAACACCATCTCGCTGGAAGTCGAGGATGCCTATCTGAATGCCGTGGCCGCCACCAACGAGATCAGGCTGTTCGAGGAAGAGATCCTCACCCAGGCGGAAGAGGTGTACAACATGTTCCTGTTCAGCTACCAGGAGGGAGAGATCGGAGGCATCGAGCTCATCGCGGCCCGCCGCACCCTGATCGAATCCCGGACCACATATGCCGACGCCCTGTTCAACCACCGGGCCGCCATCGCCGCCCTGGAAAAATCCATCGGCCAGCCACTGGAAGGAGATAACCATGAATAAACGATACCTAGTCCTGACGCTCGCTGTCATGCTGATCGCGGCCCATATAGGCTGCGGTCAGCAACGCCAGGCCGCGGAGGAACAATCCATTGCCCAGTCTCAGGACTCCACAGCCGGGCAGGACACGCAAACGCCTCAGGGAAGGCCGATGCGCAAGGGCGAGGGACCCCGATCCGGCGGGAGAGGCCTCGGCCGCACAGACGGCAAGGGCATGCGCCGCACGGACGGCATCACGCTTACGGGACAGGAAAAAGAGGCGGTCGAGATCCGGACTACCCTGGCCTCCCTGCAGCCGCTGAAATCAGAGCTGACCGCCATGGGCAAGGTCATCGCCCGCCAGCAGAGCAAGGCCATCGTCAGCTATGCCTTCCCCGCCCGGATTTCCCAGATCCACATCCAGATCGGTGACTGGGTAAAAAGAGGGCAGCGGCTGGTCACCCTGCAGAGTGAAGAAGTGGGGAACGCCAAATCCGATTTCTACAAGGCCCAGGCCGATTTCGAGCTGGCCCGGGTCAGCTACGAGAGGCAGCAGCGGCTGTTCGAGCGGGGTGTGGGGGCCAAGAAAGATTCCCTCACGGCCGAGGCGGATCTCAAGGTGGCCCAGGCCAGCCTGGAGGCGGCGGAAAAGAAGCTGCATGTCCTGGGTTTTTCCGAGCAGGAGGTAGAGACCATCTCCGATTCCCACCAGATCAATCCCATCATCACCCTCTATTCCCCCATCTCCGGGAAGATCATCCAGAACAACGCCGTCCTGGGCGGCATGATCGATCAGGCGACCGAGATCTTGGTGGTCATGGATCCTTCCGTCCTCTGGATCGACGCCGAGATCTATGAAAAAGACATCGCCAAGATCCGGCTGGGGATGACGGTAGAGCTGAGCGTGCCTGCCTATCCGGGGGAAACGTTCTCGGGTAAGGTCACCTACATCGGCGATGTCCTCAAGGAGGACACCCGCACCATCACCGTGCGCGCGGAAGTGGAAAACAGTGATTATAAGCTGAAACCCGGCATGTTCGCCAGCATCCGGATAGCCCTGAACCATCACAGCCGGGTGCTGGTGGTTCCGCAGGATTCCGTGCTCGAAGACAAGGGCGACAAGATCGTCTTCATCAAACGCGGCGAGCAGTTCTTCCTGCAGGTGGTGCACACCGGGGCCAGGGAGAACGGATATATCGAGATCCTGCAGGGCCTGGCGGAAGGGGATGAGGTCGCCGTCACAGGCAGCTACCAGCTCAAGTCCAAGCTCTATGAAGAGATCCTCAAAGCAGGCCACATCCATTGATCGCCTCAAAAGGCCCACCCAGGAGACATCATCATGATCAATAAACTCATCGATTTCGCGCTTGAACACCGTCTTCTGACCATCCTGCTGGTCGCACTGATCACCATATGGGGGGTGATCGTGTACACCCGCATGCCCAAAGATATTTATCCCGACCTCAACGCTCCCCTGGTCAACATCATCACCGAGAACGAGGGCATGGCGGCCGAGGACGTGGAACGGCTCATCACGTTTCCCCTGGAGAGCCTGCTCAACGGGGCCCCCTATGTCACGCGTGTCCGTTCGGAATCCGCCACCGGGGATTCGGTGGTCACGGTGGAGTTCGAGTGGGGGACCGACATCTACCAAGCCCGCCAGATCGTGGCCTCAAAGCTGGAGCTGATCACCGGGCGCCTGCCCCTGGGGACGACGCATCCCATCCTGGGTCCGGTCTCCTCCCGCATGGGCGAGATCTTCGAGTTCGCGGTCACCGGCGAAGACATCGATCCCATGGAGCTGCGCTCCATCGCCGACTGGACCATCCGCTACCGGCTCCAGGGGGTGGAGGGCGTCTCCTTCGTCATCAACATGGGCGGATTCGTCAAGCAGTTCCAGGTGTTTCTCAAGCCCGACATGCTCAAGAACTACGGCATCACCATCAAGGAGGTCCTGGAGGCGATCGAGAACAGCAACCGCAATTTCTCCGGCGGGGTCATCCTGCAGGGCCCGCAGGAGTCCCTGATCAAGGGCATGGGGCGCATCGAGACCCTGGAGCACCTCCGGAACACGGCCATCACGTCCCGCAACAATGTCCCGGTCTTTGTCAAGGATGTGGCGGATGTCGAGATCGGCCGCAAGTTCCGCCGAGAATCCGCCAGCCACAACGGCGATGAGTCGGTCTACGTGACCATAGAAAAGCAGTACGGCGGGGACACGCTCTCGGCCATCGCCAACGTCAAGGAGGCCCTGGCCCAGATCGAAGAGGACCTGCCTGAGAAGATCCAGATCAAGCCCTTCTACGACCAGTCCATCCTGATCCTCAAGTCCATCAGTCACGTCGAGGTCTCCATGCTGGAGGGGGCGCTCCTCATCATCCTGGTCATGGTCTTTTTCATGTGGAACCTGCGCGCCTCGCTCATCGCCTCGCTGACCATCCCCTTCTCCATCCTCATCGCCCTGGTGCTGATGGATCTCTTCGGCATCAAGCTCACGGTCATGTCCATCGGAGGGCTGGCCATAGGCATAGGCAAGGTGGCCAACGGCTCCATCATCATGGTGGAGAACATCTACCGGGTCCTGCTGAAGAAAAAAGGGACAGCCCCCATCTGCACCCTGACGGCCGAAGCCGCCAAGGACGTGGGCAATGCCCTGTTCTCGGCCAACCTCATCATCATCCTGGTGTTCCTGCCCCTGCTGACCCTGCAGGGCATCGAAGGCGCCATGTTCCGGCCCACCGCCTTTGCCGTGGTGGCCGCGCTGATCGGCTCGCTGATCCTCAACCTGACCCTGAAGCCAGTACTGGCCTCCTATTTCCTGATGGAAAAACACCTGAAGGAACGGAAGAGTCCGGCCACGGATTTTCTCAGCTCCAAATACCGCAGCATCCTGGAAGGGGCGCTGCGGCACAAAAAGCCCATCCTGGCCGGGTTCGTCTGCCTCATCATCGCCGCCGGCATCGCCTACACCTTCCTGGGTAAGGAGTTCGTACCTCCCCTGGACGAAGGCGCCATCATGGCCTCGACCGTCATGCTGCCGGAGACCTCCCTGGAGGAATCCGCGCGCATGGGCCAGAGGGTGGAACACATCTTCCTGTCTTTTCCCGAGGTGATCTCCGTCTCCCGCACGACCGGCAGCGCCGAGGGCGGCGAACACCTTCACCCGGTGAACCACAGCCACTACAACATCGAGCTCGTTCCCCGTGAGGACAGGGATCGAGGTTTCGAAGAGCTGACCGAGGCCATGCGCAAGGAGCTGGACAGGATCCCGGGCCTGGCCTACATCTTCGAGCAGCCCATCGCCAACAAGCTGGCCGAGATGATGACCGGGGTGGAGGGGGAGCTGGCAATCAAGCTCTTCGGCGCCGATCTTAACGTACTAAACGACACGATCGGAGAGATCCGCAACGTCCTGGCCGATGTGCGGGGGGTCGCCGACCTCCAGATCGAGCAGACCTCCGGCATCCCCCAACTGGTGGTGGCCCTGGACCGGGAGAGGATGTCCCGCTTCGGTATCCCGGTGAGCGATGTGGCCGACATCATCGAGATAGCACTCAACGGCATCGAGGCCACGGACGTGTACGAGGCCGACCGGATCACGTCCGTGCTCATCCGGCTCTCCGAGAATTACCGCAGGGACGAAGAGGCCATCAGGAACCTGCTGGTGGACGCGCCCAACGGCGAGCGGATCCCGCTGTCGGAGCTGGCCGACATCTCCAAGGGCGAAGGCCCCCAGACCATATTCCGCGAAGGGCTGATGCGGCGCAAGATCATCCTGTGCAACCTGGTCGATCGCGACATCGTGGGTTTCGTCAACGAGGCCCGGCAGAAGATCGCAGAGGAAGTGGACCTGCCGGCCGGGTATTTCGTCGTCTTCGGCGGCCAGTTCGAAAGCCAGCAGCACGCCATGCGTCACCTCACCCTGCTGATGCTGCTCGTCATCCTGATCATTTTCGTGGTGCTGTTCTCCTCCTTTGGGTCGCTGTGGCAGGCCTTCCTCATCATCCTGAACATCCCCACCACCCTGGCTGGGGGCATCTTAGGTTTGCTGATCGCGGGCGAAACCCTGAACGTCTCCTCCATCATCGGGCTGATCGCGCTCTTCGGCATCTGTGTCCAGAACGACATCATCCTGGTGGCTAAGATCAATGACTTCCGCCGCGAGGGCCTCGCCCTGCGGGATGCCGTCATCCAGGGCGCATTGACGAAATTCCGGCCCATCATCATGACGGACTTAGTCATGATCGTGGCGGTGCTCCCGCTCGCCCTGGGCGTATCCACGGGGTCGGAGCTCCACCGCCCGCTGGCCGTGGTCTACATCGGGGGTTTCTTCTTCGCCATCCTGCTCCGCCTGATCATGGTGCCGCTTCTCTATGAGGTGCTGAGCAAGCTGGGACGGCAGCCGGTCACCTGCGATGTACCGGAATAGGGACAGGTCCGGTAGAGCATATTATAAGCTAAAACCGGCAGGAAGCCGGACGGGCCGCCGCAAAGCGATGAACCAGAGCTCATTCGATCGATACTGGCAGGAATATGATGCATGGTACGAGGGGCAGCCGGCCACATACCAGTCCGAGCTGAGGGCCCTCCAGGCCGCCCTGCCTGACGGGCGGGGTGTAGAAGTCGGCGTGGGTACCGGGCGTTTCGCGGCGCCCCTGGCTGTTAAGTGGGGAGTGGATCCTTCTCTCCCCATGCTGCGCCTGGCCCGGGAACGTGGTGTACAGGCCGTGCAGGGGGTCGCGGAGCAGCTGCCCTTTACGAGCCGGTCATTGGACATCGTATTGTTTTCACTGACGCTGTGTTTCCTATCGGATATCGATCGGGCTGTGTCCGAATCGGCCCGGGTCCTCACCCGGGACGGGACACTGATCCTGGGCATGATCGATGCCGACAGCCATTGGGGACGGTACTATCGAGAGCGAGCCGAGCGCAGCCGCTTCTACCGCCACGCAGCCTTCCAATCCGTCCGCAGCATGATACGGCGTCTGCAGAGGCATTCACTTATGTTGGAGAGGGCGCTTCAGACATTACAAGCCCCTCCTCCCATGATTGAGAAGTCCGAGAATCCGGAGCCGGGTTGGGGAAAGGGGGGCTTCGTGGTCCTGACAGTAAAAAAGCTGGGCCGAGCGCAACCAGGAAGATAAATTAACTTGCATATTGCACATATGTGCGTTATAATGAGTTCGGTTCATATACAGAGGATCGGAAGATGCCGCGCTCAAAAAAGGAAAAATCGGTTCACAGCCCTCCTTTATTCTCTGTCTACAAACCGGCAGGGATCATAAGAAGCGCCCTCCAGCGGCTTCCGCTCGCTTTGGATGAATACGAAGCCATTAGGCTAGCGGATTACCTGGGTATGGATCACGCTGAAGCAGCTTTGGAAATGGGGATTTCCCGCTCCACCTTTTCCCGTCTCATTGAGAGGGCACGCCGAAAAACCGCCCGATTTCTCATCGAGGGCAAGGAGCTCTATATCGAAGGGGGGAACATTCATTTTCGAGGCAATATCATTCGATGTCATGATTGTGGGCATATGTTCAGAATAAGCATGGGGCAGGTTGTGTCCCAATGCCCGATATGTCACTCCGAGAACCTGCTGAATCTAGCCGGCGGGTTTGGGCATGGCCGGTGCTGTGTGGATAGAGAAGGAGAAAGAAATGAAAAATAATGGGTATGACTCGGGTTTTAGCGGCGGTGGAGGTCGCGGCCGCAATTACGGAGGGGCCTTGGGGCCGGGTGGTTTTTGTGTGTGCGCGAAATGCGGAGAGAAATTCCCTCACCAGCGGGGCGTCAAATGTACTACTATAAAATGCCCAAAATGCGGGCACACGATGGCCCGGGATGAATTGTTAAACAGGAAGTAAAATGAAGATTGCCATTGCCAGTGGAAAGGGCGGTACTGGAAAAACGACACTTGCTACCAACCTGGCCGCCTATCTTGCAGAAGAGGTTGAGGTTGGTTTGGTCGATCTGGATGTGGAGGAGCCAAACTCCGGATTGTTCATCAAGGGTGAGCTGGTCCATGAAGAAGACAAATACAAGATGATCCCTGAATGGGAACAGGATCCATGTACCCTGTGCGGTTTGTGTCAGGAGGTGTGCAATTTTCACGCTATCATAAAGCTGAGCGATCAGATCATGCTGTTTCCTGAACTTTGCCACAGCTGTTATGCCTGCTCTGAATTGTGCCCG
>JAUXEH010000205.1 GCA_030620655.1 Candidatus Aminicenantota bacterium
ACCCTAATCCATCCATTCCTGGAGGGTAAATATCAATCCTCCAAGGGGGAAAATTGTTCTCAAAATATTCTGTGACTGAGTAACGCTCTGCAGGCATGCTCCCAGGCCCCAACAGAGTCTGGCCTGAAAGGGTAGAGATAGCCACAGAAGCCTTAAGTGAAAAGGGAGTCTCTGCCACAATGCTGCTTATCTCATGATCGATCAGATAGTCTTGGTTTACTATGACTCCCAGCAGTCCGGGGTTTCCCCCTCCATCTTCATCACGGAGTGCTACAGCTAGGACGAGATATTCCTCATGCTTTATTACCTGGGAATGGCGAAAAGGACGGAAAACGGAGGCGCCCTGCTGCCTGAAACTTCTCTGCAGCTCGGGGAGAATAAAGCGTCTTGCATCTTCAACCCTCGGCCATTGTTCATTGATCTTCCAGTGGATTCCTTTCAGCCGTTCGAACTCCTGGCCGTAATCTTTGCCGTTATGATTTTCCAACTCTGTGGATAAAAAATCCGAAATATCCTTTTCCACCATCGAGGCATAAGTCTTGAATTGGTCGGCGTCCAGATGCCAGCGCTTCTGGAGAAGATTTCTGTATAGATCAATGGAGTTTCGATAAAAATCATCACAAGATCCCATTTTACCATAACACCTGACGATCTGAACCCCAGCCAGGAGATCCAGGGGCAGCAGCGAGAAAGTCGTGCATTGGGAATACTCTGCGCAGACTCTCGAGAAGCTGTGGATGGCTCGGTCATAATTTTCCAGCTTCATGTAGCATCGGGCTATATTGAAAAGCATCTGGGCCTGGGTGTTTCTGTCTTGGGAGCGAGACAAAATGAGCTTATACGATTCAACCGCATCGGCGATTCTTTTTTGACTGAATTCAAGTTTTTGAGCTTTCTCTAACGTCAATCCGTGAGCATCAGTCATGGGAGACATCGGCGTATCCGGCCTTTTTTCCGAAATCGGGAGAAACAGGGGGAACAAAGGCTCCTCATCCTTATAAACCAGAAAAACATGCTCTATGAGACGATTCTCCCTTACCTGAAAATTCAATAACTCCTCAATAGAAGCATAATCCCTCCGGGCAAAGGACGGATTCTGAGCCAGGTTCTGCAGGATGTTTTCGATGTCCACAAAACGGGAACGGATCTGTTGTTTAAGAAACGCTGCCCCTCTTCTATGCTCATCCTCCAGCTGCTTGACCAATCTGAATCTTTCATTGCGGATGGATCTCACGCCAAATATACTTAGTGCAACTGAAGGAAGAAAGATGGCTGTCAGAAAAATAAGGATGAGTTTCTTGTGCCTTTCGACAGCAATCCGAAGAGAATCAAGCATTTCGATTCCTGGAGTGGCGAACAGCCCCCTCATCCCCTAAGAATTATTCCTGCAATTATGCTGAAATCAACTTACCATTATTAAAACAACAAAGTCAACGCCAGGAAACAAAAGTAAGCATCCTCAATTCTGTGAGGAAAAAAGTAGATTTCAAGGTTAAATCGGGTCACTGCCAGCGGTAAAATGGCCTCCATATCGCTCTCGGATAAGTTTTAGACTATACGGGCCGGACAGACTTAGCCCCTTCTCAACAGGCCGAATATTTGGCAGTTCAGGAGCCGGCCAGCTTCTTGTAGGTCTCGTACCTCTGCCTGGCTTCCTGCGCGGCCCGCTCGAACAGGATTTTAGCCTGCTTCGGATACTGCTGCTCCAGGGTGCGGTAGCGGATCTCGTTCTTGAGAAACTCCCCGTACTCCAGCTTGGGTTCGCGCGAGTCCAGCACCAGCGGGTTCTTGCCTTCCGCGGCCAGCTCCGGATTGAACCGGGAGAGGATCCAGTATCCGGAATCCACGGCCAGCTTCTCCTCCTGCTGGGTCTTGCTCATGTCGATCCCGTGGTTGATGCAGGGAGAATATGCGATGATCAGCGAGGGCCCGTCAAACGCCTCTGCCTCGAGGAAAGCCTTGAGGCACTGGTTCATGTTGGCGCCCATGGCCACCGAGGCCACATAGATGTAGCCGTAGGTCATGGCCATCATGCCCAGGTCCTTCTTCTTGGTGCGCTTGCCCGCCGAGGCAAACTTGGCCACCGCCCCGGTGGGCGTGGCCTTGGAGGCCTGCCCCCCGGTGTTGGAGTATATCTCGGTGTCGAGCACCAGGATGTTGACGTTGCGGTTCATGGCCAGGACATGGTCCAGGCCGCCGTATCCGATGTCATAGGCCCAGCCGTCGCCCCCGATGCTCCAGATGCTCTTTTCCACGATGTAATCCTGAAGCTCGATGATCTTATCCAGGACCGGGACGGCGTCACCGGAGGCCTCAGACCTGGCGGCGGGGAGCAGCTCCTTTACGGCCGAGGCAGCGCCCATGGCCTTGTCGTCCACTGCGCTCCAGAGCTCGAGGCTCTTCTTCAATGCGGCCGTCAGTTCCGGCGTGGTCCCTTTTTCCAGGACCACCTCGATGTTTGACCACAGCTGCCGGCGGTTGGCGTCCACGGCCAGCCTCATTCCGAAACCGTATTCGGCGTTGTCTTCGAACAGGCTGTTGGCCCAAGTGGGGCCGCGGCCCTGCTTGTCCTTGCAGTACGGGATGGTGGGGAAGGTCCCGCCGTAGATGGACGAGCAGCCGGTGGCATTGGCGATGATCATGCGGCTCCCGAAGAGCTGGGACGCCAGCTTGACGTAGGGGGTTTCGCCGCAGCCGCCGCAGGCGCCGCTGAACTCGAAATACGGCATCAGGAATTGGCTGCCCTTGAGTGTCTCCCGCCTGATTCCATCCAGCACGTTGTCGGGAAGGGCGTCGAAGAACACGGCTTTCTCCGCCTCCCCAGCCGCTCGCGCCTCCTCGAGGGATCCCATCTCCAGGGCCTTGACCTTGGAGGGACAGGTGTTGGCACAGCTGCCGCAGCCCACGCAGTCTTCGATATAGACCTGTATACGGAACCGCAGGTCGCGGTCATTTTTGGTGTTGGACTTGAGGGTCACGAATCCGTCCGGCGCCTCTTCCAGATCCTGGGGAGCGACCTGTTTGGTCCGGATAGTGGCGTGCGGGCAGACCATAGAGCACTGGTTGCACTGGATGCAGTTCTCGGGTATCCAGTGCGGCACGTGGGGGGCCACCCCGCGCTTTTCCAGCCGGGTGGTGCCGGTGGGGATGAATCCGTCATACGGCATCTGAGAGACGCTGATATCGTCGCCTTTGAGGCGCATGATGGGCTCGATCACCTCTTTGGCGAAGGTCTCGGCATCGTCAGGGATGAGCTGAGGTGTGGGAGCCGATTTTGTGATCGTATCCGGCACCGGGACCTCTTCCAGGGCGGCGGCGGTCTTGTCCACCGCGTCCCAGTTCATCTTGACGATGTTCTCCCCCTTGCTGATAAAGGTCTTCTTGATGGCGTCCTTGATCAGCTTGAGGGCCTCTTCTTCGGGAAGGACGCCCGAGATCTTGAAGAAGGCGGCCTGCATGACCGTGCTGATGCGGGCTCCCAGACCCACACTCTCCGCGATCTTCAGGCCGTCGATGTTGTACACCTTGATCTTCTTGTCGATGATGGTCCGCTGCAGGTCTTCGGTCAGGTTCTCGAAGACCTCCTCGGACTTCCAGTTGGAGTTGAGCAGGAAGGTCCCTCCCTCCTTGATGCCCTCGAGGATGTCGAAGCGTCCGATGTAGGAGGTCTTGTGCAGGGCCACAAAATCCACGTGCTTGAGCAGGTATTGGGACTTTATCTCCTCCTTCCCGAACCTCAGGTGGGAAACGGTGACGCCTCCCGACTTCTTGGAATCGTACTGGAAGTAGCCCTGGGCATACATGTCGGTGTTGTCGCCGATGATCTTGATGGAGTTCTTGTTGGCGCCGACCGTGCCGTCGGAGCCGTAGCCCCAGAACCGGCAGCGGATGGTGCCCTGGGGTTCGGTCTCGAGCTCTTCTCCCAGGGTAAGCGACTTCCCGGTGACATCGTCTTCGATCCCCACCGTGAAATCATGGGAGCAGGCTCCGTCCAGATGATCATACACGGCCTTGACCATGGTGGGGGTGAACTCCTTGGAACTCAAGCCGTAGCGGCCTCCCACGATGGTGACATCCCTGTCGTACAGGGCGACCTTGACGTCCAGATACAGGGGCTCGCCGATGGAGCCGGGTTCCTTGGTGCGGTCCAGGACCGCGATCTTTTTCACGCTGGCCGGTATGGCGCCGAGCAGCGCCTCTACAGAGAACGGACGGTAGAGCCGCACCTTGACGGCCCCCACTTTTTCGCCGCGCTCGAGGAGATAATTGATGGTTTCCTCGATGGTCTCGGTCGAAGACCCCATGCAGATGATGATCTTTTCCGCATCCGGAGCCCCGATGTAATCGAACAGGTGGTACCGGCGCCCGATCTTAGCCGCCAGCTTGTCCATGTACTCCTGCACGATGGCGGGGGTGGCCTCGTAATATTTATTGACGGTCTCCCGGCCCTGGAAGTAGACATCGGGGTTCTGGGCCCCCACCTTGATCTGGGGTTTTTCGGGATTCATGGCGCGGGCTCTGAAATCTTCCACGTATTTCATTTCCAGCAGCTCGCCCATGGTCTCATAGGGGATGACCTCCACCTTCTGCACCTCGTTGGATGTGCGGAATCCGTCGAAAAAATGCACGAACGGGACCTGTGATTTCAAGGCGGCCAGGTGGGCGACCACGGCCAGATCCATCACCTCCTGAACGGAACCTGCGGCGATGAGCCCAAAGCCCGTGTTCCGGGCGGACATCACGTCGGAGTGGTCGCCGAAAATGGACAGCGACTGGCAGGCCAACGAGCGGGCCGACACGTGAAAGACCGTGGGCAGCATCTCACCGGCGATCTTGTGCATGTTGGGCAGCATCAGCATCAGCCCCTGCGAGGCCGTGAAGGTGGTGGTCAGGGCTCCGGCCGAGAGGCTGCCGTGCACGGCCCCGGCGGCGCCGCCCTCAGACTGCATCTCGATTACTTCCAGCGTCTGACCGAACAGGTTCTTCCGTCCCTGGGCGGCCCAGGCGTCAGCCAGCTCCCCCATGAGTGATGACGGCGTGATGGGATAGATGGCCGCCACTTCGCTGAAGGCGTAGGCGACATGAGTCGCGGCCGTGTTTCCTTCGGTGGGTTCGTAAGTCTTTTTCATCCTTTGTCTCCTCTCAGATTTTCAAGCAGTCAGCAGCGAAACGCCATATTATAAATGTTAAGATTGCTTTTACCAACTCCTTGATGATTCTTATATTTATTTGGTGTCAGTCTGCTTTCAGTTCGGTGCGGCCTTCCAGCGACTTCTTGATGGTCACCTGATCGGCAAAATCCAGGTCCGAACCGACCGGCAGCCCCATGGCCAGCCGCGTGACCTTCACGCCGCAGTCCTTGAGAATCCCGGCCAGGAACAGGGCCGTGGCCTCGCCTTCCACCGTGGGGTTGGTGGCCATGATGACCTCCTTGAAGCCGCCTTCCCTTACGCGTGCGACCAGCTGATCGGCCTTCAACTCATCGGGACCCACCCCCTTCAGCGGGGACAGGGCTCCCAGCAGGACATGATAACGCCCCTTGAAGACACCCGTGCGCTCGATGGAAGCGATGTTGAAGGGCTCCTCGACCACACACAAGGTCTCATCCCCGTCCACTTCCTTGGTGCAGTGAAAACAGGGATCCCGGTGGGTCAGGCTGTTGCAGACGGAACAGTAAAAGAGGTTGCGCTTGGCATCCTTTATGGCATCGGCCAGACTGTCCGCCTCCGCTTGAGGCAGCCCGATCAAGTAGAACGCGA
>JAUXEH010000436.1 GCA_030620655.1 Candidatus Aminicenantota bacterium
ACACAGCCGGTCAGTATGTAAAGATGGTGGCGTACGCAGATGCGGTTCATTCCATCTTGAAGAAGTCGTCGTCCAGCCCGGTGTCGAACTTGATCTCGTCCAGGATGATGATCATGAACTCTTCACCGTCGGCGAACGTCGTGATGGTGTGGGAAACCATCATGCCGCCGATCTTTTCATAATCCGTGGAAAAGCTCTCGAGCTCCCCCTCCACTCCGGTCATCGGATTGGGGGCGATGGACAGGGTCTTGTAGGTCAGATGGGTCTGGCTGTCTATGTACATGGTGACCTCGAACCCGTCGGCATAGCTCATCAGCAGGACATCGTAGTTCTTGTCCTCGAGCTTTTCCTGCCCCTTGGACGTGTAGACGATGCCGTGTTTTTCCGGTTCGAGATAGGCGGAATCACCGAGCGCCTGCCGCTTCATGTCTTCCAGTTGTTCACCGGAAAGCTCTTCTACGCCTCCCTGAGGATTCGTGCTCCACCCCACCTCTCCATCAAAAGCCTGGGTGATGCTCATGCCCATGATCTCGATGTCCATGCGGAACTTGTTACCCTCCTTGGTGTAGAGGGTCGCGGAACCTTCCAAGCCCATGGCCGGCATTTCCATGGTCCCGGTGGCGGTCATGTCCTTGACGGCCTGCATGGTTTTCCGGCCGCCCATGGCTTCTATCATCTTTTCCAGCACCTGCATGGCCTTGGCATCGGACTTCTTGGTTTCCTGCGCAGTGAGCTCGGCGCCGGATGAGGCGATCAGTCCCAGAGAGAATAAACAGACAACAGCAAAGATAAGTATTCGTTTCATGAGTACCTCCTGGCACGTATTCTAAACGGTTCCTCATGCGGAGTAAACCGATTTTTATGGAATCATGCTGAAGGTCCGGGTCGCTACTCCTCTTTTTTTAGGGAGCCCGGGCGCTTCCTGACGAACGAGATGTGGATCCTGTCCCCGCTCTCTTCTTCGATACGCTCGCGTATGAATTCGGCCTGCATCAGGTAGTCGGCGTGGGCCTTCAGATAGGTCAGTCCCTGCTCAACCAGGAATACCAGCCACTCACCCTGCGCGGTTTCGTCCATGAGCTCGGGCGTCTCCTCGGCGAAGGTGATGCGGCGCCTTTCGGACAGCCTTTCCTCCCGCGAGGACCGGCGCTTGGTATACAGGTTGACCCCGCCATAGCGCTCCAGATAGTTCATGTGGGGCTGCCAGCGTGCGGCCCAGCGGTAATACCGGTCATAGAAGCTGCGGTTGGATTCATGGATGTCCGGCCTTGCCTGCATGCCGCGGATGATGAAGCCCTGGAGGTCCTGCCCCGCCTCTGCCAGATCAGGGTACAGGGGGAGTGACAGGGCCCGGAAATAGGCGAACCACCCCCGCGGGATCCAGTAATCCCTGAAAAGATAGGGGGCGTATCCGGAAAAGGGCTGGACCCATTCGTGTGAGGGGTAGCCGTGCAGGTTGAGATAGATGTCCGGCAGCCATTTCCGGTTGAGCTTGCCCCGCACCTTGGCCTCAGGCAGGAGAGGCCGGGCGGCGCCGGTCTGGGATCCGATGTCCATACCGAGCGAGGAGTAGCGCCCGGCATGCAGGCTGTGGAAGGGCGTGAGCTTCTGAAGTTCATAGGCCAGGGCCGCGCCGTCCGGGTTTTCCATGGGATGGAGCACGAAGTTCACCTTGGTGGCGTACGCCCGGTACTCGGGATCCTGGGCGAGCAGTTCCGCGAAGCGCAGGATGTAGTTGGTGGAGCTCACCTCGTTGGCGTGCTGCCGGCCGCTCATGTAGAGGGTCGGTTTGGCTGTAACCAGGCGTGGGAGAGACGTGTAGGGGCCGAGGGGTGCAAATATTTCCAGTACCGGGATGTCGCGCCCTTCATAGGAACTCCCCGCGATATAACTCTTGATCCCGGGATTCGTGGACAGCCTGCGGACGATCTCGAGGCACATCTCGGGTGAGATGATCTCGTCCGTGGGGACGCTCCCGGCTCCGGCTCCCACAGTTGGAGCCACTGCGGCCTCCCCCTCGGAAAGTGGTGCGACAGGGAGTGCTGTCTCCTTGGTCAGGTCTTCGAACCTGATCCGGACCTTCAGCGAACCGAGTCCGGGGA
>JAUXEH010000444.1 GCA_030620655.1 Candidatus Aminicenantota bacterium
AGGACGAACAGCTCGAAGCGCTCAGCCAGGGCGTTTATGGCATCCATGTCACACAACTGCCCGTACAGGTGCACTGGGATAATTACTTTTATACGCGAATTGTCCCGGCCCGTGATCTTGCGGGCCAGCAGTTCTTCCAGCTTCTTGGGGTCCAGGTTGAACCCGTCCGGTTCGATATCACAGAAAAGCGGGACGGCGCGCAGGCGGGCCACCGCACCTGCCGTCGCGAAAAAAGTGAAGGGAGTCGTCACTACATAATCGCCTTCCCCCACTCCCACAGCCATGAGCGAGATGATCAGGGCATCCGAGCCCGAGGATACACCGACTCCATGTTTGGCGCCGGAATACGCGGCGAGCTCCTTCTCCAGTTGTTCCACCTCCTCGCCCAGAATAAAGCGCTGGGACACGACCACTTCCCCTATTTTCCGGTCGATCTCATCCTGGATGGTTCGATACTGGGCCTTCAGGTCCAGAAACGGAATCTGCATGCCTGTTCCTCCTGCAGGTGAATCTCTCTGTTCATAAGATCTTCTTCAACTTCTTCTTTTCTACGATAAGCTGTCCCTGGTACGCCACATAATTGAGCAGGATGAGCACCCTCTCATTCTGCGTCATCTCCCGCTTGAAGATCCCCCTGATACCCTTGAGAGGGCCCTCCATGATCTGGATCTCGTCACCGACAGACGGTTCCTCTCCATATTTATCGAGTTCGATCAGGCCGTTCACCTCACGGGCCTTTATCCCCTCGATCATCTCCTCGGGGACGGGGATGGGGCCACCCGGGCTGCCCACCACCTTCTTGACTCCGCGCGTGTATTTGACCAGCTGGTAGTCCTTCGGGTGCTCGAAGCGGAGGAAGGCATATCCCGAAAAAAAGGGGCTGATCCGCTCATCCTGTTTGAGCTTGGGATTGTACACTTCGAATCCCGCTTCCAGGAACAACCTCTCGACCTGGGACTCTTTTTTGGGCTTTGTGTTCAGGATATACCAGTTCTTCATGCCTCATCCATCCGATCGTGTGAATTTCCCGTATATGTCGGGGCGGCGGTCCCGAAAGAAAAAGCGCCGGGCCGTGCTCTGCGCCGCACGCTCGAGATCCAGGTCAACGTACAGGATGTGGTCCTCCTTCTGCGGGGCCTGGGCCAGCAGACGCCCGTCCGGGTCCACCACGAACGATTCCCCGGAAAAATGCAGGTGTTCTTCCCGGCCCACCCGGTTCACGAGGGCCGCGTAGTGGCCGTTCTGGAAGGCGGCCACCTGCAGCTCGGCCACAAAGATGCCCTCCGTCCACTCCCCCCGGGCGCCAGCCTGAGGAACTACCACAATCTCGGCACCGAGGAGCGCCAGGTGGCGCATGTATTCGGGGAAATGTCGGTCATAGCAGATGGCCACGCCCACCTTCCCTACCCTTGTCTGGAAGACAAACTCATCCGTATTGCCGGGGGTGTAGTAGCCTTTCTCATAGAATCCCAAGCCATCCATGATGTGGACCATGCGCGTCACCCCCAAGAGCGTCCCGTCCGCATCGATCACGGGTGAGGCATCAAAGGTGTTGTCACCGTCCCTTTCGAAGAGGTTCAGGACCGTTACCACCCCGTATTCACGGGATAGCCGACTGAACTCTTCGGTGGTGGGGCCCGGGATGGGCTCGGCCCACCGCACGGCTTCAGGCGTGGCCGGTGTCTGCGGCAGGAAGGGCAGGAACCCCAGCTCGGCATAGGCGACGAGCTCGGCCCCGGACCGGGCAGCCTGGTGAAAAGCCGCGATCCCGCGCCTCAGGTTGTCTTCCCTGTCTTGTGTGGAGTGCTGCTGGATCAGGGCGATGTTCATGGTCTGGTCTCGGTTCCTCAGGAGACTTTGTACGAGGCAAAAATCTCGTAGGCTTCCTCAGGGGAGGCGTTCTCGTGGACCACCGCTCGGACCCCCTTGATCATGCCCACCGGATGATCGTTCTGCCAGATGTTGCGGCCCATGTCCACGCCCACCGCC
>JAUXEH010000107.1 GCA_030620655.1 Candidatus Aminicenantota bacterium
CGTGCGGGACATCCATGAGCGCAAGACCGCCGAGATCCTGATCCAGCATGCCCAGGAGGAGCGGGAGATCCTCCTGGAAGAGATCAAACACCGGGTCCGGCTGCACCATGACCTCTGCATCGCAGGGCTGGAAATCCTAATACAGCGCGGCGAGACCGAGCTGCCGACCGATACTCTGGAGAACCAGATCCGGAGGATCAAGGCCCTGGGCTATATCCAGGGCAGGATCTACAGCTACGGCAACGTCAGGCATATCAATTTTGCCAAGATCGCGGCGGGCTTGGCCAAGCATCTCCTGACTCTGTATGCCGTGGATGCCAGCCGCATCCGCTATGATCTGGACATCAACGATATCTTCTTGGATATTCACAAGACCAGCACGTGTGCCCAGATGCTGATCGAGCTGGTGGGGAATGCGCTCTTACATGCATTTCCGGGGGAGAACGGCGGGACCATCAGCATCGGAATGTCCCGGAGCGAGGATGAAGGATACACACTAACTATCGCCGACGACGGGGTCGGGGTCCCCGAAGGCCTGGATGTGCGGGAGACCCGCACCCTGGGGATGAGGCTGGTCGGGGATCTGGTCCGCCAGTTGGACGGGTCCCTATCGCTCGACCGCGGCCGGGGGACACGATTCGTCATCCGGTTCCAATGATCTGACCATGAAAGCCAAGTTCAAACCCATCAACTGGAAGCTGAAGCATAAAATCATCTTCCACGTGTTCGTGATCGGCCTGATCTCGGTTTTCGGGCTGACCGCACTCTATGTCAACGCGGAAAAGGATCTGATCGAAGCCCTAGCCGGGCAGAAGACCGAGCTGGTGGGCTACATGATCGACTGCAACGTCCGGCATCAGATGATGAAAGGGGACACCGATGCCATCCCCATCAACCTCGAGCGGCTGACCCAGTCCAGCACCATCGAACGGCTGCGCATCCTGGACCTGGACGGCAAGATCCTCAGCTCCTCCCAGGGGGTGGAGATCGGGACCACGCTGCCACCCGAAGATAGAGCGGTCGTGAGACAGCTCTTCTCCGATCCGGATCAGGCGGAGCTCTTCACCATCAAACCTGTCTCCGGCACCAAGAGCTACATCGCCCTCGAGAACCGGCCCGAGTGCGCAGAGTGTCACGCGCAGGATGCCCCCTTCAACGGGATCCTCGAAATCAAGCTGGATGAATCGCTGGAGGCGGAACTCCTGCAGCGCAAACGCGGTCAGGGGATCCTGATCGCCTTCACGACCCTTGTTCTGCTCACCTTCGTCATATTTCGCCTGTACGCAAGGGTGATCAACCGTCCCCTCCTCCAGCTCAAGGAAAGCATGAGGAAGGTGGAGGCGGGCGACCTCGACATCCGGCTGGAGACGCGGAAGCTGGATGAATTCGGTGACCTGGCCAAAAGCTTCAGCGCTATGGTCAACAAACTCAAGCAGGCCAACCGCGAGATCGAGGAGCTTCACAGCCGGCAGATCGAAAGAGCCGGTCACCTGGCTTCGCTGGGAGAGCTGGCCGCCGGGCTTGCTCATGAGATCAAGAATCCCATCGCGGGCATCAAAGGCTCCCTCGAGATCATCCGCGACAGGACGCCGGAGGATGATCCCCAACGCGAGATTTTCTCGGAGATCCTCAAGCAGACGGATAAGATCTACCACATCATCCAGGACCTCCTGGATTATGCGAAGCCCAAGGAGCTGGCCATGCGGCCGGTCAATCCCAATGCATGTGTGCAGGAAGCCATCCACATGGCCGCAGCCCAGACGCAGGAAAAGGACATCCGGTTCGGATTTTCAGGGCTGGACAAGGAGATCACGGTTCTCTGTGACGCCGACAAACTGCAGGAAGTCATACTCAACCTCCTGATCAACGGCCTCGCTTCCATCGATAAGAGCGGCGAGATAGACACCGGCCTCGAACTCAAGGAAGAAGACATCCTGGAGATACGCATCTCAGACACGGGATCGGGGATCAGGGCCGAGCACCTGGACAAGATCTTTCAGCCTTTCTTCACGACTCGGAAGCGGGGGACCGGGCTGGGCCTCTCCATCTGCAAGCAGATCATCGAGGCCCACAAGGGACACATCTCGGTCGAAAGCACGGTCGGCAAAGGCACGGCCTTCACCCTGAGCCTTCCTCTGGACTTCCCAGGCGAGTGACATGCACAGAAAGAAAATACTGATCGTAGACGACGAGAAGCTCATCCGCTGGAGCTTGCGGCAGAAGCTCAACGAGTGGGACCTGGAAGTTGTCGAGGCCGAGGACGCACGGGAAGCGCTGCGGATATTCCCGCAGGAATCGCCGGACCTCGTGATCCTGGACGTCAACCTCCCCGATGAAAAAGGCACGGAGCTCCTCAAGCAGTTCAGAAACGCCGTCCCGGAACTCCCGGTGGTGATGATCACGGCCTACGGCTCCATCGACGATGCCGTGAGCGCCATGCGCGGCGGGGCCTATGACTTCATCACCAAACCGATCGATTTCCTGAAGCTGGAGAACACCATCCAGAACGCGCTGGAGACCGTATCGCTCAAGGAAGAGGTCGCCTATTATAAGGAAAGGGAGCAGGAACGGTCCGACCCCGGCAAGATCGTGGCCGCGGACCCGGCCATGCGCGAGGTCATGCAGTTCACCCGCACCATTGCGGAGAGCGAAGCCGCCATCGTTCTGCTGCAGGGTGAGAGCGGAACGGGCAAGGATCTCCTGGCCCAGACCATCCATCACAGCAGCCGCCGCCAGGCGGGGCCCTATCTCGTCATCAACTGTTCCGCCATCCCCGAGAACCTGCTGGAGAGCGAGCTGTTCGGGTATGAGAAGGGGGCCTTCACCGATGCCAAACAGCAGAAAAAAGGGCTGGCGGAGCTGGCTCACACCGGCACGCTGTTCCTGGACGAGATCAGTACACTCAGCCTTCCGCTCCAGCCAAAGCTGCTGCGGTTCCTGGAGACCCAGACGTTCAAAAGAGTGGGGGGGCTCAGGGACATCGAGGTAGACCTCCGGGTGATCGCGGCCACCAATCAGGACCTGGAAGCCGCTTCGCTCAATGGCGAGTTCCGCCGCGATCTCTTCTTCCGGCTGAACGTGTGCCCCATCCATATCCCTCCCCTACGTGACCGCATGGACGACATCCTCCCCCTGAGCCGCCACTTCATCCAGGAATACAACCTCAAATTCCGGAAGAACATCAAGGGCCTGAACAAACAAGCCGAGAGGATGTTCCTGGATTACCTCTGGCCCGGGAACGTGCGTGAGCTCAAGAACGCACTGGAGCGGGCCATGATCTTCGAGAAGGGCCGCTACATCACAACGTCATACCTGCCGTTTCGGCCGGACAGATCCGGAGAAGCGACCTCAACCAGCAGCCGCGCGCCCGGAGGGCGTACCGACGCGGGAACCACGATGAACCTGGAAGAGATGGAGCGTGAGCTTCTGATCAAAGCCCTGAAAAAGGCTTCGGGCAACAAGTCGCAGGCGGCCAGGATCCTGGGGATCACACGGGATACCCTGCGGTATAAGATCCAGAAGTGGGACCTCAAGGAAGACGACTGGCTGGGCCCGGCCTGATCCCTTAAAAGTAGGGCATATCCCCCACTTCTGCGTCATATCCCCCACCTCTGCGTCATATCCCCCGCCCATACATAACCGGGCCATTTCCCCCATTTCGGCTCCCATTTAATAACTTGTTTATTATCTATTAGTTATAATTTTTTTACTCAAATCTCTCCCTTTTGGCATGGATATTGCTCTTTCTCCTTGTTTGATATTGGAGAAATTGTATGCTCAAGACGCTGATCATCGATGACGACAAGCTCATCCGCTGGTCTCTCAAGGAGATCTTCACCCAGGAGGGGCACCAGGTCGATACAGCGAGCAGCGAGGAAGAGGCCTTGAACCACGCCAGAAGCACGGACTACGATGTGGTCTTTGCGGACTTCGAGCTGGAAGATTCCGATGCGGCAGGGATGCTGAAAAGCCTGCAGCGCATCCGCCCCGAGGCGGTGCTGATCATTCTCTCGGCCCTGCCGATAGGCCAGATCGAACCGCGCCTGCAGGGGATCGAGGTCCTCCGGATCGTGGAAAAGCCCTTCGAACCTGAACAGATCCGAGCCATCCTCAGGATGGTTCGGGACAGAGATACATCTCTCAAATCATAAAACACTGGAAAAGGAGGTCAATGTTGCACAAAACAAGAACAACCTTTGCACAGATCCCCATACTGCAGGCCTTTGTCTTCGCAGTTCTGTTGGGGGGGCTCCTCGTCGTCACGGCGGCGGCCGGTCCCGCTTACCAGGATCAGGACATCGAGGCCTGCGCGGACTGCCATGAGGATATGGTCAAGGCCTTTGCCACCGTCTCTCATGCGGCCGGAGGCAGCTGCACGGCCTGCCACGGGGATGCGGACACGCACCTGGAGGAAGGCGGCGGACCCAACATTTTTGCATTCCGGGACACCGACTTTCCTAACGCCAAAACCGACAAGTGCCTGACATGTCACGGCAAGACTCACCCCCGCTACATGCAGAGCCCCCACGCCAAGGGAGCCTTGGACTGCACGACCTGCCACAGCGTCCACAGTCATGGCACCACTCCAGCAATGGAAGTGAAGACCTGCAACAAGTGCCATGAGGACATCGCGACCCAGTTCCAGCTCAACGAGCGCCACCGTCTGCAGGAAGGCATCATGACCTGCTCGACTTGTCATGATCCCCATGAGCCCTCTGCCCGGGAGAGGCTGGGCGGCTTCAAAAACGAAGCCTGCTTCAAGTGCCACACCGACAAGGGCGGGCCCTTCCTCTACGAGCACGATGCCTCACGCATCGAAGGCTGCACGTCCTGTCACGAGGTGCACGGCTCACCCAACCGCCGCATGCTCACCCATCACAGCATCGCAGACCTGTGCTTCAGCTGCCACGGGGCCGCGCCGTCCTGGCACGCCCGCTTCGATTCCTACTCCAGCAATTGTACCACCTGCCACGCCACCATCCACGGCTCCAACCTGAGCAAGATCTTTTTGAAATAGGAGGACACAAATGCGAACACAGAAAATACTGATCACTTTGGGTATGATCCTGGTCTTTGCCGTGTCCTCATCCGTCTGGGCGGAGACCCAGAACTTCAAGGGCACCATCAAGCTGGGATACCGGGTCCTGGACACCGACGGATCCATGAACCGGTACAAACAGGACTACAACCTCAACCAGGGCGGCTACCTCCCCGAGTTCACGCTCCACTACACGCCCACGGAGGCGCTGAAGAACCTCTTCGACCGCCTCGACATCAACGTCCGGAACCTGGGCAACCAGCCCTTCCAGACCTTCGACGTGTCCCTGCGGAAATACAACAAGTACCAGTTCCAGTGGGCACGCCGCAAGTCCACCTACTTCTACAGCGACGACTACGAGATCGGCGGAGGCCACCTCTATGACTATCACAGCTTCGATTTCGACCGCGTCTCGGACAGTGGCTCGCTGAAGGTCCGCCTGGGACAGAACGTCCAGGTGTACGCGGACTTCAACAGCTACACCAAGCAGGGCGCGTCGATCACGACACTCGACATCAACCGCATCGAGTTCGAGTTCGACAAACCCATCACCGAGGCCAACCGCGAGATCGCGGTGGGCGTGGACCTCAACTGGAAAGGCTGGTCCCTCCAGTTCGAAGAGAGGATCCAGGACTACGAGAACGACTTCGGTTTCTTCCTGCCCGGTTACGAAGACGGCGGTGAAGGCGCCCGCTATCCCTCGGACCTTTCCTTCTTCACGCAGAACCAGCCCTATGAGTTCAAGACCTACAACCACATCTTCCGGCTGAATGCCCGGCCCATAGGCGGGCTGCTCATCAAGGGCGTGGCCCACCTCAGCGACATGGACATGACCCTCTCATACGATGAGGAAGCGGCCGGCACCGACTACAACAACCGGCCGTTCGAGTACACGAGCAGCGGCCAGGGCGAGTTCCAGCGCAAGATGAACCTGCTGGACCTGGATCTGACCTACCTACTGAGCAACAAGTTCGCCCTGGTGGGTGCCATCCGGAACCACGACTTCAAGCAGGAAGGATTCATGACCGTGGACGGCGACCGTATGGATCAGGACTTCGGCTACGACACCCTGGGTGTGGACGCCGGGCTCCAATTCCAGGCCTCGCCGGGCGTTACCGTGACCGGCGGCTTCCGCTTCGAGGAACGGCGCCTGGAGAACCTGCAGACTTTCCTGTATGAGGACCAGACCCGCCGCAACGGCCTGTTCGGAAGCCTGAACTGGGCCGTGAAGCGCATCTTCCGGCTGAACCTGGATTACCAGTACGGAGACTTCAAGGATCCCTACACCATGATCTCACCCTCTAAGTTCAACCGCTTCCGGGCGACGGCCCGGGTCAACCTCAAGGAGGTCTATTTCTCCGGGCTCCTCTTCTACAGAGGGTCCAAGAACGACCTGCTGAACGGCGAACCCTGGGAATCCACCCGGCTGCACCTGAACTTCCGCGCCGGCTACCAAGGCAAGACCCTCTCGCTCTACGCCGGCTACGGCTACATTGAGCAGAAGCACCAGGCCGACCGCACCGTGGCCTATCCCCCCGGATGGTCCGGACCCGGCGGCACATTCATGTGGCCGATCGACTATGAGGGCAAGTCCAACATCCTGGATGTGTCGATCAAGTTCAACATCAGCGAGCTGGGCCGGATCGGAGCCTACGGCAACCTGTACTGGAACCGCGGCTTCTGGACGATCGACCGTAACCTGATCAAGGCCTACCTGCAGTATGACTTCCCTTACGGCATGTTCGGAGAGGTCGCCTACCGCTACATCAAGTTCGAAGAAGAGATGTCCGGGTTCAACGACTATTCAGCCAACATCCTTGAGCTCAACTTCGGCTATAAATGGCAATAAAGGAGGATGAAACTATGATCAAGAAACCTCACATAATCGGTTCCATTGTCATCGTGGCCGCATTCGCGTTTTTCCTGGTCACGACCGGCACCACCCAGCAGATGACCACCCAGTCGATAAAGTCCCACATCGAGGCACTATGGGCCACCTCCGGCCATGCGGACTCGGAGGCCGAGGCCTTCCGCCACTGGGACGAGGACGAACCCCCGGTCGTGTCGGCCAGCTGTTCCAAGTGCCACACCTCTGAAGGTTATGCCTATTTCATCGAGAACGACAGGGCCACCAAAGAGGCCGACCCCGAGCAGGAAGGGATCACGTGCCAGGCCTGCCACAGCGACCCGGACAGCGGCACCTTGAGGAATCACTCGGATGTCATCTTCCCCTCCGGCGTCGAGGTGAAGGACATGGGTCCCGAGGCCCTGTGCATGGAATGCCACCAGGGCCGGGCCTCCAAAAAGAGCGTAGACAGCGCCATCGAATCCGCAGGAGTGGATGACGACGTTTCCTCCTCGTCCCTCCGGTTCGTCAACATCCACTACTATGCCGCGGCCGCCGACCAGTTCGGCACCGTGGTCCAGGGTGGATACGAATACGACGGCAATATGTACGATGCGCGCTTCGCGCACGTGACCGGCTACAACGCCTGCCACACCTGCCACGATCCCCACTCCCTGCACGTGGACCTGGGGCCCTGCAACACCTGCCACGTCGGCCTCTCGGATCCCCATGACCTCCGTTACTACGGCTCGTTCGTCGACTATGACGGCAACGGTGACATGCAAGAGGGCATCTACTGGGAACTGGAAGGCATCAAACCCAAGGTCTTGGCCACCATCCAGGCCTACGCCAACCAGGTGATCGTGGATCCGATCGGCTACGAGTCCCACACCTATCCCTATTTCTTCCACGATACCAACGGCGACGGCGTCATCGACGAGAGCGAGGCCACCTACGGTAACCGTTACACCGCCTTCACCCCGCGCCTGCTGCGCGCCGCCTACAACTACCAGGTCGCCCAGAAGGACCCCAACGCCTATGCCCACGGCGGCAAGTACGTGATCCAGCTGCTCTACGACTCCATGGCAGACCTGAACTCCGTGCTGGATAATCCCGTCAGCATGGAAGGAATGCACCGGGACGACGAGGGCCACTTCGCCGGATCGACCGAGGCCTGGCGTCACTGGGATGAGGATGACCCAGCCGAAGTCTCGACCAGCTGCGCCAAGTGCCACAGCGCCACCGGCCTGCAGGCGTATATACAAAACAACCAAGAGGGAGTCCCCGAAACTCAACCCGTTGCCAACGGCATGCTCTGCACCACCTGTCACTGGGGCGGGCCGCCGCGCCTGACCCGGCTCGGTCTGGTGAAGTTCCCCTCCGGTGCCGAAGAAGACATGGGTGACAACAGCAATTACTGCCTGCACTGCCATCAGGGCCGTGCCTCCATGTACGACATCCAGAAGAAAGTCGCCGGCGATCCTCCTTATTCCTTTACGAATATCCACTACTTCCCCACGGCCGCGGTCCTGTTCGGGACTGAGGTCAAGGGCGGGTTCGAGTATGCCGGGAAGACCTACGCGGGCCAGAACATGTACCCCAACCACGGCGGTGATTTCGACACCTGCATCGAGTGCCACATGGGCACCAAGAGCGAAAACAAACCGTTCGACCACACCGGTGAGATGCACAACGTCCACAAACCCGATCAAAGAGACTGTGTCGACTGCCACGGCTGGGATCCGTCTCAACCCAGTCCCGGTGCCGACCCGGCCAAGTTCAAGTTCAGCGGTATCCGGCCCGCCTCCATCCCCGACCTCAACGGCAACGGTGATATCATGGAATCCCTCAAGAACGAGATCAAAGTCCTCGAAGCCGACCTCTACGCAGCCATCCAGGCCGCCGGCAGAAAGGCCGGATATCCCGTGGTATACGATTCCCACTCTTACCCCTACTTCTTCAATGATCTCAATGACAACGGCGAAGTGGATCCCGGAGAAGCCATCTACCCCAACCGTTACATGTTCCCCAACGGAAAGATGCTCAAAGCCGCGTACAACTACCAGCTGAGCCTGAAAGAACCCCACGGATACATCCACAACCCCATCTAGGTCGCACAGCTGCTGATCGACTCCACCGTTGACCTGGGCGGAAACCAGGCTGATTATCCCTGGCGCTAGGCCCAGACGGCAGAATCACCCCAGGGCGGCCTTCGGGCCGCCCTTTTTTATTGGGGTCAGGTTGTGGAAGATAA
>JAUXEH010000441.1 GCA_030620655.1 Candidatus Aminicenantota bacterium
TCCTGGTTTCGGGGCTCCTTGCCTGCAAGGGAGGCGGCCCTGAGGGGCTGCCGGCCGCAGGTGAGGGAGAGGTGGGGCCTGAAACGCCGGAGCAGAGGGACGCGCGTATGGCCTGGTGGCGGGAGGCCCGCTTCGGGCTCTTCATCCACTGGGGGCTCTATGCCGTGCCGGCCGGCGAGTGGCGGGACGAGACCCACCACGCGGAGTGGATCCTGACCACGGCCCAGATCCCGGTGACCGAGTATGAGAAATTCGCGGCCCGTTTCAACCCCGTAAAGTTCGATGCCGCCGCCTGGGTCCGCGCGGCCAAGGACGCGGGCATGCGCTACATCGTGATCACCTCCAAGCACCACGACGGATTCTGCCTATTCGATTCCCAGCTCACGGAATACGACGTGATCGACGCCACGCCCTTTGGGCGCGACATACTCAAGGAGCTGGAGGAGGAGTGCCTCAAGCAGGGGATCCGGCTGTGCTTCTACCACTCCATCATGGACTGGAACCACCCCGATTACCTGCCGCGCCGCGGCTGGGAACAGCGGCCCGCAGAGGGCGCCGACTTCGACCGCTATGTCACCTACATGAAGGGCCAGGTCAAGGAGATTGTGACCAACTACCAGGACATCGGGGTCCTCTGGTTCGACGGGGAGTGGGAACGGACCTGGACGCCGGAGCGCGGCCGCGACCTCTACGACTATGTGCGCTCTCTCAATAGCGACATCATCATCAACAACCGCGTAGGCAAGGGACGGGCCGGAATGGCCGGCACTTATGATCCCGCTGCCGCGTCCGGCGATTTCGGGACCCCGGAACAGGAGATCCCGGCCACGGGCCTCAGGTATGACTGGGAAACCTGCATGACCATGAACGACCACTGGGGCTATAACAAGAACGACGCGAACTGGAAATCCAGCGAGCGGCTCGTCCGCATGTTGGTCGACATCGCCAGCAAGGGGGGGAATTTCCTGCTGAACGTGGGCCCCACGGCCGAGGGGCAATTCCCTAAGGAGAGTATAGACCGGCTGGCCGATATGGGGCGCTGGATGAAGGCCCATGGCGAGAGCATCTACGGGACCACCGCCAGCCTGTTCGAGAGCCTGCCCTGGGGGCGCTCCACGACCAAACCCAAAACACTGTACCTGCATGTCTTCGACTGGCCTGGCGACGGCAGGCTCGAGGTCCCCGGGCTCCTGACCAGGGCGATAGCGGCCTTCCTCTTGACTGACAAGAAGGAGCCGCTCGAGGTGGCCTACCAGCCCGGCTCCGCCGTGGTCACGGTTCCGAAAGCCGCTCCCGACTCCGTGGCCTCGGTGGTGGTCCTGGAATTCACTGGAGAGCCCGAGGTCATCAATGCGCCGCGGATCCAGGCAGACGGCGACATCTTCGTGACCACACATGAGGTGGTCCTGGGGCCACAGGTGAGCACCGCACGCATCCGCTACACTCTGGGCGGGACCGATCCGGGTGAGGGCGCGGCCGAGTACACCGTACCGCTTGCCCTGAAAGAGGGCGCCATTGTCCGGTGCGCCTACTTTCAAGAGGACAGGCGCGTCAGTGCCGTGGCGAGTAAAAATTTCTACCAGGTGAAACCCCGGCCCTCCCAGGATCTTTCCGGCCCTGCTCCCGGTCTGGCCTACGCCTACTTTCAAGGGGAATGGGAGACGCTCCCCGAGTTCGCGGCCCTGTCGCTCCTGCAGTCAGGGACCTGCCCCTCGTTCGACCTCGGGGTGCAAAAGAGGCCAGAGGACTTTGCTGTACAGTACAGGGGATTTATCCAGATACCCGAGGACGGGGTCTACACCTTCTATGTGGCATCCGATGACGGGAGCCGCCTCTGGATCGGTGACACCCTGGTGGTGGACAACGACGGGCTGCACGGCTCCCAGACCGAATCCGGCCGCATCGCCCTGACACGGGGATTCCACTCCATAGCCGTGGGCTTCTTCCAGCGGACCGGCGGCGTGGACCTGGAGGTGGCCTTCCGCGGCCCCGGTGTGGAGCACCAGGTGGTGCCGCCCGAAGTTCTGTTCCACCAGCAA
>JAUXEH010000033.1 GCA_030620655.1 Candidatus Aminicenantota bacterium
CTGATCAACACGTCTGGGCGCTTCTTTTGCTGTGGAGCCTCCGGGAACAGAAACATTGATCAATTCGGCTGGTCTCTCCGTCCAGTCTGAAAGAATACGGCCCAGGATCGACCACCATGTCTGGGTTTCCCGAACGGAGTTGACGATCGATGTCTCATACTGGAAACAATCGTGAAGAATATCCAGTTTGGCCGAAGTTCCCAAGGCTGCCTCACCCCCGAATACAGCAATCCTCATAACAGGAGTCTTGTAGCCGTTGACCGGATTCGGTACAGCGGCTGGGCCGCCCAGAAACAGGCCCAGCCAAAAGAAAATTTGAAAAACAGTAATAAGAATTTTATTCATTTTTAATTTAGCCTGGATAATTCACGAGTCGAGATTGCTGCAGCGGCAAGGAAGTGGCCCATGAGGCTGTAGTTGTCTACGCCGAATGGGCTGCAACGATGCCGATGTGGTGAGATCGGCTCGCCCGGAGGGTAAAAGATGCTGACATTAGAAAAAAGATTAATGGATTTAAAGTGTCGGCAGCTTTTATGAATAATCCAGGTTTAGTAATGGATTTGAATTTTTCGCCCCGCTCTTCTATCATATAAGTCCCTGCGGCTGTGTGCGGGCTGAAGGGGACGAAATCATACATGATAATAATAACTTGAGAAGAGAGGAGCCATAGATGCCGAAATATAGGATAGCCGTCCTGCCCGGAGACGGGGTGGGTGTCGAGGTCATGGAAGCGGCCCGGATCGTGCTGGATAAGATACGTTTCGATGCCGAGTATGTGGAGGGGGACATCGGATGGGAATTCTGGTGCAAAGAAGGGGACCCTCTCCCTGAAAGGACCATCTCGCTTCTCAAGGACACGGATGCCTGCCTGTTCGGCGCCATCACCTCCAAGCCCAGGGAGGATGCGGCCAAGGAGATCGACCCTAAGCTGCGCGACCAGGGTTTCGATTACTTCAGTCCCATCGTGAGGCTGCGCCAAGAATTCAACCTCTACACCAACCTGCGGCCCTGCAAGGCATACCCCGGCAACCCGCTCAACTACCGGGACGATGTCGACCTGGTCATCTTCCGGGAGAACACGGAGGGCATGTATGCGGGCGTGGAATTTTTCCCCATTCCGCAGAAGGTCAAGGATGCGCTGCTCCTCCACCCCAAGATGCGGAAGTTTGCAGAGGTTCCCAACGATGAGTTGGCGCTCAGCACGCGGATCATGACCCGGAAGGGGTGCACCCGCATCCTGCGCCGGGCCTTCGAATACGCCCGCCAGCACAGGCGCTCTTCGGTCACACTCGTGGAGAAGCCCAACGTGCTGCGGGAGACCGGGGGATTAATCCTCGACATCGCCCGCAGGATGGCGCCCGAATTCCCGGATGTGGAGTTCTGGGAGGCCAACGTGGATGCCATGGCCATGTGGCTGGTCAAGAATCCGCAGAATTATGCGGTGCTGGTGGCGGAGAACCTCTTCGGTGACATCATCTCCGACTTGGCGGCCCAGCTGGTGGGCGGCCTGGGCTTCGCCTGCAGCGGCAACATCGGGGACGACTATGCGGTGTTCGAGCCCACACACGGCTCCGCCCCCAAGTACACCGGCATGTACAAGGTCAACCCCACGGCCATGCTGCTGGCCACCAAGATGATGTTCGACTGGCTGGGTGAGGAGGAGGATGCCCTTCGGTTGGAGGCGGCTATCGCGGCGGTGATCAAGGAAGGGAAGGCCCGGACCTATGACGTGGGCGGGACCTCGACGACACTGGACGTGGCCCATGCCGTGGCCGCGCATCTGGAGTGAGGCCGGATGGGACAGACCCTGATCGAGAAGATCATCCAGGGGCACACCGGGGACGAGACCGCGCCGGGGAAGATCGTGTGGATGGACCTCGACGTCCGCTCGGCGCGGGACTTCGGCGGGCCCAACGTGGTCAAGAATTTCGAGGCCGAATACGGCCAGGCTCCGGTGGGTGACCCGGCACGGACCTTCTTCACGTTCGACCTGTGTGTGCCGGCCTGTTCCCTCAGATATGCGGACAACCAGCAGATCTGCAGGGAGTTTGCCCGCAGGCAGGGGATACGGGTGTTCGATGTGGACGAGGGGATCGGTTCCCATGTCCTGATCGAAAAGGGGCTGGCCCGCCCTGGCGGCACGGTCGTGGGCACCGACAGCCACCTCAACATCCTGGGTGCCGTCGGGTGTTTCGGGCAGGGCATGGGCGACGTGGACATCACCTTCGCCTTCAAGACCGGCCGCAGCTGGTTCCAGGTGCCCGAGACCCTCAAGGTCGTGCTGGAGGGGGAGGCCGGAAGCGCCTCCGCCAAGGACCTGACGCTGTTCCTGCTCAGGGAGCTGGGGACCAAAAAGGCTGCGCTCCGGGCCGTGGAGTTCTACGGCGAGCCGGTCCGCGGGCTTTCCCTCTCCGGCCGCATCACCCTGTGCAGCATGGTCACCGAGATGGCGGGGATCATCGGCTTCATCCCCGAATGGAACGATGGGGCCGCAGAGGAGATGGAACGCCTGAGGGGTGGATCCTTCCGCCATCCCCGGGCTGACGCGGACGCCGGCTATGCCGAGGTCTTGGAGCTCGATACCGGGGACATACCGCCCCTGGCTGCGACTCCGCATCTACCCACGAACGTGGAAGATGTCCGGGACCTGAGAGACGTCCGCATCGACACGGGTTTCATCGGGTCCTGCACCAACGGCCGTTTCGAGGACCTGCAGGCGGCCGCCCGCATCCTCAAGGGCCGGAGGTTAAAGGACGGAGTCACCCTCAAGGTGGTCCCGGCCACCCGCCGCGTTTACAGCCAGATGCTGGAGTCCGGGCTGCTTCAGGACCTGTTTGCGGCCGGCGCCGTGATCGCCAATCCCGGCTGCGGCGGCTGCGCCGAGGGACACATCGGCCTCACCGGACGCAACGAGGTGCAGATCAGCACGGGCAACCGCAACTTCGAGGGCAAGCAGGGCAAGGGCCGCACATACCTGGCCGGCCCGGAGGTAGTGGCCGCCTCCTGCCTGACCGGCCGCATCACGTCTCCGGAGGACCTCATATGAGCCAGCCAACGGTTCTGGAGGGACGGATCTGGGTCCTGACCGGCAAAGGCGGAGCGCTCATCGAAGACATCGACACGGACCAGATCTTCCACAACGCCCATCTCCACATCACCGAGGTGTCGGAGATGGGCCCCCACGCGCTGGGCAACCTGGGAGGCTGGAAGCACTTTGCGGCCGAAGCTCGGGACGGCGACCTCATCTTCGCCGGGCGAAACTTCGGGGCCGGATCATCCCGCCAGCAGGCCGTGGACTGCTTCCTGGCCCTGGGCATCCGCCTCATCGCCGCCCCTTCCTTCGGCGCCATATACTTTCGCAATGCCGTGAACTCCGGGCTGCCGGTCCTGGACATCCCGGACCTGGCGGAGTTGGCCAGGGAGGGAAAACTGAAGACGGGAGATTCGGTCCGCATCGACCTGCTCTCCGGGGAGGGGCGCAGCCTGACGCGGGGGTCGGATTTTTGGCTGCATCCCATGAGCGGGGTCCAGCATGACATCTGGCTGGCCGGAGGCCTGTTCGCCTATGCGCGGCCGGGGGCGGGAGGATAGGCCATGCTGATCCTGGCCGTGGACACCAACACCTCTGCCGGGTCGGTCGCGGTCCTGCGGGACAGGCGCCTGCTGGCCGAGGTCAACCTGGACTCGCCCCGGACCCATTCGGAGCGGCTGCTCCCAGCCGTCGATCTTCTGTTGAACGCTTTGGGCATCGGCCTCCCGGACATCGATGGGTATGCCCTGGCCGTGGGTCCCGGGTCGTTCACAGGGATACGTATCGGCATGAGCACAGTGAAATCCTTTGCCTTCTCTTCCCGCAAGCCCATAGCGGCGGTCTCCAACCTCGAAGCCCTGGCCCTGAAGATCAAGCAGCCCCAGGCGCGGCTGCTCTGTCCCCTCATGGATGCCAAGAAGAACGAGGTGTACTCCGCTCTGTTCGAGGTACAGGCCGGAGGCATGCAGGAAACCGTCCCCCAGGGGGTATACAGGCCCGACCGCCTGTTCTCGCTGCTTCCCTCCCACCGGATCATCACCTTCATCGGGAGCGGAGTGCCCGTGTACCGGGACAGGCTTTTGGACTACTTCAAGGACAAGGCCCGACTCTCCCGGCGCTCGCTCTATATCGGATACGAGGTCGGTCTCCTCGGCTATGAGCGGCTGAAGTCCGGCCGGGGCCTGGACAGCTTCCAGGTCGATCCCCTATATTTCCGCAAATCGCAGGCTGAGGAAAACCATCCGTAAGGTCATGCTGTCCCCCTCCTCCTGTTATCTCAGGCGTATGCAGGAGCGCGACCTCCCGTTCATACTGGAGATCGAGAGGCTGTCCTTCCCCAACCCCTGGCATGAGTCCTCGTTCCGGGGTGAGATCGAGAACCTGCACATCTCCTACCCCAGCGTCATCGCGCAGAGGCCGCACGACCGGATCATCGGGTACATCATCTTCTGGTACCTGGCCGATAAGGCCCAGATCAGCAATTTTGCGCTGCATCCGGACTTCAGGGGCCTGGGGGTGGGGGAGTCGGCGCTCAAGAAAACCCTGGGCGCCATCCGAGCCATGGGGGCCAGGCATGTCGTGCTGGAGGTCCGGCCGTCCAACACCCCTGCCCTGAGCCTGTATCATAAACACGGATTCGTGCTGTTGGGGACGCAGCAGGGCTACTATCAGAACCCCCCTGAAGACGCCCTGGTCATGATCCGTTATTTCGCCCCGGCCCAGGGTGACTGACGCACGGCCGTTCCGGCCTCTCCCCCCCCAAGCCTCAGTAATCGACCCGGATGAGGCAGAGTCCCTTGGCCGGGGCCGTGGGGGTCGCCCGCGTTCGGGCCCTGTGTTCGAAAAGCCCTTCGATGGACCCGGGATCCACCCGGCCTTTGCCGACTTCCAGCAGTGTGCCGACCATGGTCCGGACCATGTACTGGAGGAAGCCGTTGGCCTCGACCGTGTAGGTTATCTCGCTTCCGGAAGCCCGGATTTCCGAGTGAGTGACCCTACGCACGGGGTGCCGCAGCCGGTTGGAGGAGAAGGACGTGAAGTCGGCCTCCCGGACAAAGAGGCCGGCCGCAGCCTCCATCTTCCCCACATCCAGGGGGCCCGGCCAGTGCAGGGCGTAGCGTACGTCAAAGGGGCTGATCAGCCGGGCGTTCACGATTCGGTAGCGGTAGACCTTGGAGCGGGCCGACTTGCGGGCATGGAACGCGTCGGGCACCCGGTCGAGCGACAGGACGCGGATGTCATCGGGAAGCTGGCCATTCAGGGCCTGGAGCAGTTCCGCGTCATCCAGGTCGAGCTCGGCCTGGAAGCTGGCGGCCTGACCCAGGGCATGCACACCCGCATCGGTGCGCCCGGCCCCCTGGACCGGGATGCGGCGGGAGCGGAAGCGGAAAAGTGCGTCCTCCAGGGCGCCCTGGACGGTCTTCCTGCGGGGCTGCAGCTGCCAGCCGTGATAATCCGTCCCGTCATAGCTGAGGACGACCTGGTAGTTCTGCTTCATCTCTACCATCTCCCGGACAGGAGAGGAAAGAACTCCTTGAAGGCCTGTTCCACAGCCTCTTCAGCCGTTTCCACCGGTATCACGCCCTCGATGTCCCAGGTCCCGATGCCCACGACCGTCTTCTCGTGGACCCGGCCGTAGGCGATCTCCGACAGCGTGCCGAAGGAGCCGTCCACGGCGATTAGGGCGTCCGAGTTCATGACCACCAGGTTGTTCCGGGAATACCCCATGCCGGTGGCCACAGCTATGTCGATGTGGGGGTTGGCATCCTTGGGCGAACCGCCGGGAAGGATCCCGAGCGTCAGTCCGCCGGCCTGCCTGGCTCCACGGGCTGCCGCCTCCATGACCCCGCCCAGGCCGCCGCACACCAGGATGGCACCCTTCTCGGCGATGAGCCGGCCGACTTCGTAGGCGATCTCCCGGTATCGGGCTTCCGGGGCCGCCCCGCCTATGACACCGACCCGGATCCTGTTTTTAAAGTCCATGTTATCTCCTCCTGAATTATTTATAAAAGCTGCCGCCATTATTAATACTATAAACATTGATTCTTATTGTCGGCATTTTTTACCCTTCGGGCGAGCCGATCTAAGCACATCAACTTCATCGTGGCCCAATCGCCGTAGATAACTACGGCTCATGAGCCGCTTCTTTGTTGCTGCGCCCATCTCGGCCCGTGAATAATCCAGGTCAATAATGATGATGCTGTAGGGATATTATATAAGACGCCCGCAAAGTGCAATCCGTGTCACAGGATTGAACCGTCACGCCAAATAGACTACAATGCCCAATTGAGGTTGAGTCGATGACCAGTAGCCGAGTACTGACCGGGATCGTGGTCTGCGCTCTGTTCCTGTCCTGCTGCAGCCCCAAGGCTCCCGAGCCGGCCGACCTCATCCGGTTCATCGACGCTCTGACGGAAGAGAACATCGTCCGGTCCCCCCTCCGGGGCACCACAGCGCCGCCGGAAGGGCCGGACCTTCGTTATCCCGTTAAGTCCATACCTCTTGAGGAGGCGAGCATCTCTGTAAATCCGCTGGGCCTTAAACGCAGGCTCCGGCTGGAAGGGACGGAACGGAACACACTCTTTGCCCCGCCGTACTCTGAGTATGCCTTTGACGTGGACCTGGCGGCCGACTCCGTGCTTGAATTTGCGGTGGGGATCCTGCGGGAGGCCGGCCCAGATGGCCCCGCGGCGGCGGTGAAAGTGGGGGAGGCCGGTGTTGATTTCCGGGTGGAGCTGGAGATCCAGGGCCGGAAGAGGACCCTGTTCCAGAAGTACGTGACCGAGCCTCCGGCCGCAGAGGTGCCCGGGATCCAATTCGCCCGCCACCGGATGGAGCTGCCCTATGACGCGGAGAAAGCGCGCCTGATCTTTATCACTAGGGGGGAGAGCACCTGCTCATCTTTTTGGGCCAATCCCGTTCTATTCCGGAAGGATCGTTCCGGAGTCAATGTCATCCTTATCTCCATAGACACGCTCCGGGCCGACCACCTGGGGTGTTACGGATACCAGCGAGACACCAGCCCGCACATCGACGCCCTGGCGGAGGACGGAATCCGGTTCGCCAATGCCTACGCCTCCTCCTCCTGGACGCTGCCCTCCCATGTGTCGCTCATGACCTCCCTGCACGGCGTGCATCATCAGGTCTACCACGATGATGAGCGGATGGATCCGGAGCTTGTCACCCTGGCCGAGCTGTTCCACAGCCGCGGTTATTCCTGCGCCGCCTTCACCGGAGGCGGGTTTGTGAGCCCGGCCTACGGATTTGCCAAGGGATTCGACACCTTCGATGTAGGGTCGGGCGGCGTCTTCCATCAGGATTCGGCTGCCCGGATCCACCGATCAGTGTACGGCTGGATCGACCGCCATCAGGACCGCAGCTTTCTCCTGTTTTTGCACACCTACCAGCCCCACAGCCCCTATTCCTGCCCCTTGCCCTACAAGACCATGTTCCTCGATGAGAACTCCTTGTTCGGGCAAGTCGACCTCTTCCATCATCTTGGAGGGCGGGAGAATCTCTATAAGTCCCTGCCTGAAGCGGAGCGCCAAAACCTCATCGACCTGTATGACGGCGAGATCCGATATGTGGACGACCGGCTCATCGGGCCCTTGGTTGCCCAACTCAAAACCCTGGGTTTGTACGACCGGACCCTGATCGTCTTCCTCAGCGATCATGGGGAGGAATTCTTCGACCACGGCGCCTGGGGGCACGGCCAGAGCCTGTATGACGAGCTATTGAAGGTGCCCTTGATCTTAAAGCTGCCGGATTCCGCGCACAGGGGCGCGCATCCGGAGACGATCGTGTCCTTAGTGGACGTCATGCCCACCCTGCTCGAGGCGATGGGGTGGGACATTCCCCTCCAGGCCCTGGATGGTCGCAGCCTGTTCCCGGTTTTGGAGGGGAAAGAAGCGGGGGACAGGATTTTCCTGGCCGATATCGGGAACAATATCCTGGGGTCTCACGTCCCCAGGAAGGTCGCCACCAACCGGGGCAGGATCAAGATGATCCTCAACGAGGGCTTCACGCCCGAGGATCTGGAGTTTTTCCGCTTCGCGCCGCCTCAGCGCGGACGGGCCGAGCTGTTCGACCTGGCCGCCGACCCGATCGAAAGCCGCAGCCTCGCCGACCAGCAGCCCGGCCTGGCCAACGAAATCCTGCGCTGGATCAACGACTTCTATACCGGCGCCCGCAAGGCGCAGACCCAAAAGGCCCGGATCGACCAAAGCGTGCGTGATCAGCTCAAGGCCCTGGGCTATATCCGGTGAGGGAGAAAACGATGACGAAATTTCTGGAGATAAAGTGCTTGAGCCCCGAGGAGCAGGAGAGGGTCGAAAAAGAGATCGACGAAGCCATCGCCCGCAGGATCGAAGAAGGGATCCTGACTGAACGCGAGATCCGGGAGATCGTTGAGATGAAACTCCGCCCTCAGCTGGATATCCAGGATGTCCAGAGCGTCTACGAAAACCACCTGTTCAGAGATAAGAAGTGACGGGAGGGGAGAGAATACCATGGCCGAAGAAGACAAAAAAGAGCTAGGCGGATCCCACGGCATCCGCATCGACTATGACAATCCCGATGTGGAGGACATCATGGGCCAGATCCGGGAAGGGATCGCGTCCCGGCCTGAGGCCGCGAGCCCGGCCGCGGCGGTGGAACCTCAACCCGAGCCTCCCTCTCCTGTGCCCCCTCCGCCAGAGCTGGAGCCGCTCCCGCTGTCCGGGGCAAGAAGGCTGCTGCTGAGGCTCATGCGGCCCTTCGCCCCCCTCATCAAGCTCCTGATCCTGCCGGTCCATCAGGACTTCCTGGAGACCGTGCACCGCCTCGACCACACCAACCGCCGTCTGGATTTCCTCTTCAGCCGCATGGAACTGGAGCTGAACCGCCTCGGTCAGGAGCTCGACCGCACCGGCGAAGCCATAAACCGGAAGGCGGATGAGGCGCACCAGCGACTGGACAAGGCCTTCCACAACCTGGGCCGGACCATGGAATACACGAAGCTCCTCCACAGCCTGTCCCACAACATGGTGGTGGAGCTCAGCAAGCTGAAGATCGAAGAGGAGGACATCAAGGTCAAGGCCCGGATCCTGGATAAGGATTTCGAATTCCTGCGCAGCAAGGAGAGGGCTCTCGAGGAACGGGTCATGAAATGAAGGCCGCATTTGTGGTCCAGCGCTACGGCCTGGATATCAACGGCGGGGCGGAACTGCACTGCCGGTGGGTGGCCGAGCACATGCGGAAGCACTGGGAGACGCATGTCTTGACTACCCGGGCCAGGGATTACATCACCTGGAAAAACCACTACCCGTCCCGGCGGGAGGAGGTGAACGGGATCCAGGTGCTGCGCTTCCCGGTGGCCCGGCCCCGTGATCCTGAGCGCTTCGGCAGACTCCAGAGACACATCCTGGGCAACGAACATTCCCTCCAGGACGAGCTGGAGTGGTTGAAGGAAGAGGGGCCGCATTCCCCGGACCTCATCGAGTACATCCGCACACACGAAGGATCGTACGACTTTTTTGTGTTCTTCAGCTATCGGTACTATCATTCCTTTTGGGGGGTCCGGGCCGTTCCCCACAAGAGCATCCTGGTCCCGACCGCGGAGCGTGATGCCGTCATCCATCTCCACCTGTTCAAGGACCTGTTCCGGGCTCCGAGGGCGTTAGCCTACAACTCGGTGGAGGAACGCGACATGATCCAGACCCTGTCCGGCAACGCCTCCGTGCCCTGCGAGGTGGTCGGCGTGGGTACGGAGATCCCGGAAGCCTATTCCGAGGCAGAGTTTCGCAGCGCCTACCGGCTGGAGGGGGATTACCTCATCTACATCGGCCGCATCGACGAGAACAAGGGGTGTCGAGAGCTCTTCGACTTCTTCCTCCGTTTCAAACAGGAGACCGGGTCCGCCATCCGGCTGGTGCTGGTGGGCAGCAGCGTCATCAAGATCCCCCTGCATCCGGACATCGTGTATCTCGGATTCCTGTCCGAACAGGACAAGTTCGCCGCCCTGCAGGGCGCCCTGCTGATGTGCATGCCTTCGTTCTACGAGAGCCTCTCCATGGTCACGCTGGAAGCCTGGGCCCTGGGCAAACCCGTGCTGGCCAATGCCCGCTGTGATGTGCTGCAGGGTCAGAGCCGCCGCAGCCGGGCGGGTTTGTATTACGGCAGCTATGAGGAATTCCGGGATGCGCTCCGCCTGATGCTGGCCGACAAGCGGCTCAGGGAGACCATGGGTGCGCACGGGCAAAGGTATTTTGAGGACCACTATACCTGGGACGCCATCGAGGGCAAATACTTGGACCTGGTCCGGCGTGTGGGAGAGGCTTAGGTATGGAAGTCCATCAGTTCGCTACCTCGCTCACCTACGGCGACGCCATCTCCAACGAGATGATGGAGATCCGCTCCGCGCTCCAGGAACAGGGGCTGCGCTCAGAGATCTTCGTCCGGTTCCATGACCCGCGCATGGCCCGGCATGCCCATGATTACCGGGAATACAGGCGGTTCAGCCAACCGGATAACGTCGTGATCTTCCATTTCTCCATCGGTTCTCCCGTCTCCAAGCTCTTCTTCCGCATCCCGGACCGGAAGATCATGATCTACCACAACATCACGCCCCACACGTTTTTCCTGGATCATCACCGGATTCTGGCCCGGGAATGCTACAAGGGGCGGCTGGAGTTGAACCTGTTCAAGGAGAAGGCAGACCTGGCCCTGGGGGATTCCGAATTCAACCGCCGGGAGCTGGAACAAGCGGGATACGCCCGGACCGGTGTCCTTCCGCTCCTGCTGGATCTGGCCAAATTCGATCAGCCGGGCGATCCGGTCGTGCCGGAGATCTTCAGCGAGCGGAAAACGACCCTGCTGTTTGTGGGCCGGGTGATCCCCAACAAGAAGTTCGAGGATGCCATAAAGTGCTTTTACTACTACCGGACATGGTTCGATCCCGATTCCCGGCTTATCCTGGCCGGTGATCATCGGGGCATGGAGCGCTATTTCGCGGGCCTGCAGAGGCTGGTGGAGGACCTGGGCCTCCGGGATGTTCATTTCACCGGCCATATCCGATTCGCCGAATTGGTCTCGTATTATGACCTGGCCGATGTCTACCTGAGCATGAGCGAGCACGAGGGCTTCGGTGTCCCCCTCCTGGAGGCGTTCCACAAGGGGATCCCCGTGGTCGCGCATGCGGCGGGGGCCGTGGAGGAGACCATGAACGGGGGAGGGATCCTCATCCGGGAGAAAGACCTTTTCAGGACAGCCGGCCTGCTGGACACCCTTCGGCAGGACTCCGGGCTGCGCCGGGCCGTCATCGAATCTCAGCGGACCGCGCTGAAGCGGTACAAAAGGGACAACATCGTGCGCATCTTGGTGGAACACATCGAGCGGGTGGGGCAGGCATGAGGATCGACCAGCTGCTCCCGGCCTTCCACCGCGGTGACGCCATCGGCGACACCGCGTTTCACATGAAGAAATTCCTGAATACGCGGGGATTCGCATCCGAGATCTACTGCCTGGACCGGGATCCTGGCCTGGAAGACGACTCCCGTCCTTTCGAGTCCTTCCCGACCCCGGGGCCCGGGGATGTGACCCTCCTGCATTTCGCGCTCCCGTCCCCGCTGACCCCGGCCTTTGCCCGCCTGCCCAGCCGCAAGCTGCTCCTGTACCACAACATCACTCCCGAACGCTTCTTCGCGCCGTACAGCCAGGAGATGGCGCGCATCTCGCGTCTGGGGAGGGACGAGCTAAACACACTGGCTCCGGTGACGGATATGGCCCTGGCCGACTCCGAGTACAACCGCCGGGAGCTGGAGGCGGCCGGATTTTCCCGCACCGCGGTTTTTCCTTTGTTCGTTGATTTTACCAAATACCGGAAACCGTACAGCCGATTCATTTTCGACCTTTTCCGGGATGACCGCCTCAACATCCTGTTCGTCGGCCGGATCGTCCCCAACAAACGGATCGACGAGCTGATCAAGGCGGTTTTTTATTACAAAAAACACATCTCCCCCCTGGTGCGCCTGATCGTGGTGGGGAAGACCGCCTCCCTGCCTGAATACTATGATTCCTTGGTCCGGCTGGCGGACGAGTTCTATCTCAAGCCCGAGGAGATCTGTTTCACCGGCCATATCCCTGATGAGGAGCTGTTCGCCCTCTACCGGGCCTCCGACGTCTTCCTGAGCCTGAGCGAACACGAGGGGTTTGGGCTGCCGTTCATCGAAAGCATGGTGTTCGAACTGCCCATCCTGGCCTACAATTGCACGGCCGTCCCCTTCACCCTGGGGGGAGCGGGGGTCATGATGCGCACCAAGCCGGTGGAGCGGGTGGCGGAACTGGTCCATGTCGTGGCCAAGGATGATTCTTTGAAAAAAAAGATCCTTGGTGGGCAGAGAATTCGCCTCGAGGAGTACCGCGAGCAGGATCTGGAGCAATATCTGCTAAAAAACCTCACAAGTTTGACCGGAGGAAACGACTAAATTTGTACCCATAGGAAAAGATGAAGGTTGCATTCGTCGTACAGCGCTACGGCAAGGAGGTCATGGGCGGTTCTGAGCTGCACTGCCGTCAGGTGGCGGAGCGCCTGACGGCCCACGGATACGACTGCACCGTCTACACCACCACTGCCATGGACTATGTTACCTGGAAGAACGAATACCCGCCGGGAGAAAGCCTGTTGAATGGAGTGGTCGTGAAACGGTACCCGGTCGATAAAGAGAGGGATATCCAGGATTTCAACCGGTTTTCCGACTGGATCTTCGCCCATCCCCACACCCGGGAGGATGAGATCGATTGGATGGACCGCCAGGGCCCCTGCTGCCTGACACTCCTGCAGGCCCTGGAAGAGGAGCTGTCCGACCACGACGTTTTCGTCTTCTTCACGTATCTCTACTACAACACCTACTGGGGGCTCCAGCGCGTGCCTGGGCGGAAAGCGCTGGTCCCCACGGCCCATGACGAGCCCGCCCTGTACCTGGACATCATGCAGGAGGTGTTCGCCGCTCCGGAGGCGTTTGTGTTCAACACGGTCGCGGAGAAGGATATGCTCGCCCGGCGCTTTTCATTTTCCGGGAAATATCAGGACATCGTAGGGGTCGGAGTCGAGATCCCGGAGGCGGTTGATGAGAACGCCTTCCGGGATAAGTACGGCGTGACGCTCCCCTTCCTCCTATACGCGGGCCGCATCGAGCCCGGCAAAGGGTGCGGCGAGCTCATCGAGAATTTCCTGATTTTCGCGGAGACTCATCCGGACCTGGACCTGGTCCTGATCGGCAAGCGGCTGATGGACATCCCTGAGCACCCCCGGATCCGGTATCTGGGCTTCGTGTCCCCCGAGGAAAAGAACGCGGCCATGACCGCGGCGGCCGCCACCGTCCATCCTTCCCACCTGGAGAGCCTGTGCATGGCGGCCCTGGAATCCCTGGCGGTTCAAACCCCGATCCTGGTCCAGGGACAGACCGATCCGCTCAGACAGCACTGCCTCCAGGGGAGCTGCGGGCTCTGGTACGGTGACACCCCGGAATTCGCTGCGGCTGCAAACCTCCTGCTGGGCGACGCCCGTCTGCGTGATTCCCTGGGACGGAAGGGTCTGCAGTATGTCCGCGAGAACTATGCCTGGCCTCGCATCGTGGACAAGTATGAGCGCCTCTTCACGCACCTGACCTCGGAGGAGGCGCCGGCATGAACGGGACTCAGGCGGAGGGGCTCCCAGGGCGAGCGCCATTTGACTCCGTGACTCGAATTGTGTTAAGAAAGTAAGGAACCGATGGCGTTTGTAAACTACACCACCAAAAGCATTGCGATCAAGGTCGTATACTATGGACCTGGATTGAGCGGGAAGACCACCAACCTGCGCTACATCTACAGCAAACTGGACGACAGTTCCCGCGGTGATCTGTTGTGCCTGGAGACTCCCATCGAACGCACCCTGTTTTTTGATCTGCTGCCCATCAAGGCGGGGATGATCCACGATTTCCAGATCCACTTTCAGCTGATGACGGTCCCGGGCCAGGTCTTCTACGGCGCCTCCCGCAGGAGCGTGCTCAAGGGGGCCGACGGCATCGTGTTCGTGGCGGATTCCCAGATCCCGCTGCTGGATGCCAACCTCGAAAATTTCGACGGCCTGCGCAAGAACCTGCTGGAATTCAATGTCGATCTGAATTTCATCCCCCTGATTTTTCAGTATAACAAGCGCGACCTGGACAACCTGGTCCCGGTCGAGACTTTTAACAGCCTGCTCAATCCCCTCAAGCTCCCTTATATCGAGGCCTCCGCCGTCAACGGGATCGGGGTCTTCGAGACGCTCAAGGAGATCGCCAAGCTCACCATCCCTTATGTCAAGGAAAAGGTGTTCGGCGAAAAGACCGAGCCCAAACCCGGGCTGGGGGCAGAGCCGCAGCCGGTCGCCGCGGCGCCGCCTGCCGAGCCGGCGCCCGTGAAAACCGAAGTGCCGGAGGCACCGGTTCCTGAGAAACAGGAAGCGTTGGGAGAGGCGGAGCCCCCCGCGCAGGAGGCTTCGGCAGAGAGGCAGCCTGAGCTGCAGATGGCACCGGAAGAACCAGGCCCGGCCGCCCCGGAAACCCGGGAAGAGCCTGCCAGGGCCAA
>JAUXEH010000443.1 GCA_030620655.1 Candidatus Aminicenantota bacterium
CCGGCGGCAGATACAGGGTTCCGGAGAGCGGGACTCCATCCTCGCGCTCGTATTTGACCAGTTGCTTCTTCATGCCCGTCATCTGGGGTGCGGGATCCTGGTAGTGGGTCAAGGCCATACGCGCCTTCTTTCTCAGGTCGTACAGGTAATAATTGGGCGGCTCGGTCTTGGACTCGTAGCTGGTAATGATCATCTGCCGGGAGTCGCCCGCAAAGCCGACGAAGCGCTCATAGCAGTCATCGCCGCAGTGAAAGAGGCGCTCGCTCTGTCCCGACTCGAGGTCGTAGCGGTCCAGGAAGGGGCGGTCCCCCTGCGGTGAGGCACCGCTCCCGGAGAGGTAGATCTTCCCCTTTTCCACCATGATCAAGTATTCGCCGGCAGCGGTTGATATCGTCACCGGCCGGCCCGGGTCGTGGTAGCGGTCCTGGGAGCTGAGGTCAAAGACCTTCCGCGGCTCACCTCCCGGCTTGTCCACATCCACCAGGTAGGTCGTGCGCCAGCGCCGCATCCATTCGGATTCGGTGAGAAAGCCCAGCCCCGGAGTCTGAAGCCACGAGATGCCGGCATAGCGGTGCTGGAGCTTCAAGATCTCGCCGGGCTCCCCTGTGAAGGGCCCGGACAGCGTCATGAGTTTATCCCGGAACGGCACGTCTTTTTTAGGATCCCCGTCATCCAGGGCCTCCACCCACACCAGGGTGGCAGGCTTCAGGGGGCGCCACTCCACGGAACGGGGCCCCTTGGGCACACCCCGGATGGGGACCTCGTCCGCCAGGGGCATGTCGGCGAAGAGATGCACCAGGCGGCCGTTGGGGTCCCATATCTCCAGGCTGTAGGGGAAGGAATAATACCGGACGCTGTAGGAGAAGGGTTCCTTGAGGCGGCGGACCATGAGATAGCGTCCGTCCGGGGAAGGGTCGGCATAGAGATACATCCCGGGTCCACCGACCTTCTCTGCCTCACCCGTGGCCGCATCCACCTTCCAGATCTGGCTGGTCCCGTAGTATCTGAACAGTGCCTCGTCATAGGGGTTCTTGAGCAGGTCCTGGAAGGTCCGCACCGAGGCCTTCCGGCCCGAGGTCTGTTGGACATTGGGCCCCTTCGGGACTTTGGGTGCTTTGGGAGCCTCCCCGCGGCCTTCCACGATGCCGTAGACCAGCAGAGACCGGCTTCCGGGCTGCCAGGCAAAACCGGAGTTGATGGTGGTGTTCAGGATGGGTCCGGTGAGGCGCTTTGTCTTCCCGGTGGCGGCGTCGGCCAGCCAGAGCTCGAAGCCGGCCTCCGTCAGCCGGGTAAACGCGAAAGATCGGCTGTCGTACGACCAGCTGAGGGATCCGACCCTGGCCCCGTCCGGGAGTTCGACCGGGATTTCCTTTTCACCCTTTGTCGACTTGATTATCAGCCGGGTGTAGAAGGTCGTGGTCTGACGGCTGTTGTATTGGGGCAGGATCCGGGTCCCGGCCAGCCGCAGCAGGGGCTGGGCCATGTAGGCGATGGACGGCATGGCCTGGTACTCCCCCAGGACCATGACCTCGTCCGAAGGGCTCATGAAAACTCTCGGTGGAGGCGGTGCAGTCACGATGTCCAGGACTTCTTTGGGGGGAAGCCTGTACGCCTCCTGCGCGCCGGACACGCCGCCCAGGCAGATCAGAACCACACACAGTAAAAATACGGTCTTTTTCATGTTGCCCTCCTTGGTATCAGGAGGGATTTACTCCCTCCTGTTCTCAAATATTTTCTATATCACACGTAACCTCTTCCGTCAAACCTGCAGAAAATCCGGAAACATTCCCAAAACCATTATAAAGAAACAGTCAGGCAAGCTGAAACGTCAGCCCGGTGATTTTCCCCAGCGAGGAAAATCCCCTAATTCCTCGGCTCGCTCTCCTCTTCGAGGAACCATGCCCGCTCGCCTCCGGATGGCTTCCTTATCAGCTTACCCGACTGATCTAGAAATCAACATGGTTTTGGAGATGCTTACAAAAATCCTGATATCG
>JAUXEH010000092.1 GCA_030620655.1 Candidatus Aminicenantota bacterium
CACTACGTCATCCGCCAGTTTCTTTCCTTTGGTTCCTTTGGGGACAGACCATGAAATATATTGATATTGTTATAAATACAGTGGGAAATACCCCAAATTCCGGCCTTATAAGTTCAGTTTTGGTAGAGAAAATAGAACTGTAAGGCCTCTATGATAGAGATGAGCAAGAGTGTTCTTAGTGGCTTATTTATTGGGGTGAAAATCACGTCCTAAGCACTGGATTCGGCCAGAAATGTAATATAAATGCAGTTATTTCAACATATTTCATGGTCTGACCCCAAATCGATAGATTAGAAGGCGATATCTAGATCGGCGGCGGTCTTGGCCAGGTGCCGGTCTTCCGTCCAGATCTCGATGCCGGACAGGAGCGCCGATGCCAGCAGGTGCACGTCGACCATTCCCAGCCCCTGCCGCATGAGCCTGCGAGACTCGATAAAGCCGCGAACCTCGTCATGTTCGGCTGAGAGAGCCAGGGGCAGGTTTTGCATGAGGCTCAGGATCTCCTCCCTGTTCTTGAGACCGCCGCACGCCAGCTCGCCGATTACGAAGGGGTGAGTCGCGACCGTACCCTTGTCCAGCAGTTCGGAAAGTTCCGCATGGTCCCCCCTGAGATGAGAAATCCATACGGAAGTGTCAACCAATACCATTGTATTATGAGTAGATCCCTAAAAAAGCCTTCTTCGCGAAGATCCCCGCAGAAATTTTTCCGATCCGTGCAGGAGGGATAGCCTCTTGCTGCTTTCCAGCGTGATCAGCGCCTCCAAACCCTTCCTCACCAGCGCTGTTTTCTCTGAGATTCCAGTGAGTGTTTTGGCTTTATTCAGAAGACTGTCATCAATGTTTAATGTCGTCCTCATATGCATATATATGTATGATTGATACATACATGTCAAGAAAAAAATAAAAAATATCTTACTCACAGTTAGTAAAAAGAGGACAGTCCCTATAATTGCCCCTTTTTGGAGTGATTGACAATGTGCCGCCGGTCCTATACCTTTCCATTGAACGTACCCCACAGGAGGTTGCTGTCGTGCAGCACTCAATCATCAAGGTTTTGGCTTTTGTGATCCTTGCGGCTGTTCTGGTCGGGTCGGCGCAGGCCGACCGGAGGGGCCAGATCTATAACCTGGGCCTCGATCTGGCAGACAGAGCCGGCTACCTGGCCCAGTCCAGCTACGATCAATTCGAAGGGTGGGATGGGACCATCTCCGACCAGGAACAGGCCGTCCTCTTTGAATCCGAAGCCTTCGCCGCCTCCTGCCGCCTTTTCGTGAAGCTCACGGAGGCAAGGTCCGGATATTTCAAGAGCAGCCACCTCCGCACCAACCTATACAATGCCTTTACCTACCTGCTACGCTCGTTCAGGGACCTGGAGCGGGAGATGAGGGCCGCCGGCGTCATGCCCTATGCCCTGAGGGACTGTGACCAGATCCTCGGCCGCTTAGAAAACGAATTTTCCCTGTGGCCTGCGGTGGACAACCTGGCTTACCTGCACCAGAAATACGTTAAGGCCCGGGATGCCACGGTCTACATGATCGAGAGAAGGGGACCGGGTGTTTATGTCCGGCGCGCCTTCAGAGACCTGGAAGCCATTTACCGCTACAACTACAGTCTGGGCCGGGGCAAGGATCCGTGGGAGCATCTGGTCGAGGTCCCGTACGAGACACTCGAGATGATGGGGGCAGGGCCCATGGTCGAGCTCACGTTCGAAGGCCTCATGATCATGGAAATGAGCGAGCGCCCCAACCGTTCCGTCTATCTCATCGAAAACGGCCGGCGACGCGGCATCACCTCTGGCAACCTGATACCGCGGTACGGGGGCTGGAACAACGTGTTCGAGGTTCCCCTGGAGATCCTCAACAAATACCCCCTTGGCGAACCCATCCGCTAGGTGGAAACACATCACATAACATGTCCGGCTGTGCAAGGTGCACACCGTATGTCCCCAATTTTGCTGCCGATGTACGACAAAACCTATGCTGGAACCGAAGCTGAAAGGAACGGATATGGCCCGTACGCGCGAATCGACACGAACCCGGATTATTTTCTGCACATCTATGACGCTTTCGATCTTCCTGATCGGGCCGTGCTTTCCCTCCGCCGCTTCCGGCACGGAAATGCCTGAAGGGGCGCGGGGTGTTTATTTCCCTTCGGCATGCCTTAGCGGCCGGAGCTTCGAGGCGATCGTCCACTATATGCAGGCCGCGGGGCTCGACCTGGCTGTGCTGCACGCCAAGGACCCTCTGGGCCGGCTGTTCTGGGAATCCGGAAACCCGATCGCTCGAGACATGGGAGCCTCGTCAGGCAAAACGCCGATCGAAACCGCAGTCTCCACCCTCAAGGACAAAGGCATATGGACGGCAGCCAAGGTGGATGTGTTCCAGGACAGCATCTTGGTCAAGCACTTCCCCGAGATGGGGGTCATGGATTCTGAAACGGGCGTGCTCTGGGCCGACCACAAGGGCCTTCACTGGGCCAATCCCTATGACCGCAGGGTCTGGGAGTACACGGTGGATCTCTGCCTGGAGCTCATAGACCTCGGTGTGGACGAGATCCAATTCGACTATGTGCGCTTCCCGAGTGACGGCAACATGTCCACTCTGGAGTATCCTATCGTCATCGAGGGCACATCTCCGGAGGAGTGCATCGGCCGATTTCTCGCCTATGCCCATTCCCGGCTCAAGCCCAAAGGCGCCATCATATCCGTCGACCTTTTTGGTATGACGGCCTGGAAAACCGACGACTTCGGCGTGGGCCAGGTCCTGGAGCTGATCGCTCCGCACGTGGATGTGATCTGTCCCATGCTCTACCCCTCGCATTTCCCGAAAAACTTCCTGAATCTCGAAAACCCGGGCCAGTATCCCCACCGGGTCATGAAGTCGAGCCTGGAGGCGATGAAGAAACGGACAGACAAGGACGTCCGTCCCTGGATCCAGGGTTTCTGGTACACACCCGTTGAGATCGATGCCCAGCTCCGGGGCGTCAGTGAAGCCGGCATCCAGGCCTGGACGGTGTGGCATCCGAGCGGCAGGTATGCCGAGACGTTCCGGGCCCTCGAGATGCACGCGGGCAGCAGTTTCCCCGAGCCGGTGATGTATCCACCGCTCGAGAACCTGAGAGGCCGGGGCGACCTGGTGCTGCCGGGGCGGTCGGAGATCATCAATTTCACACGCTACCGTGAAGGGTATTCCATCCTCTCCCTCGACGAATCCACCCAAGAAAAATATGAATATGCCACGATCATGGGGGTGGTCTCCACGCTGGATGAGAGCATCGCGGACAGGATCCTGACCGCTCGTGGGATCGCGCTCTCATCCTGGGCCAACCGCTACGCCAAGGACACACACATCGTGGACCTTATCGTAGCTGATCTCGATGTGGATCCGCGCCGGATGCGGGCCGAGCCCATCTACATCGACTGGGATGGCACCGCTGTGTTCAGCCGAACCGTACCGCCGGAGATCCTCGCGCTCTATGAGAGTTACGGTGAAGATGTTCAGTCTTCGCTGGTGGAAAATAATACGTCACCGCAATTACGAACTAGAGCACTTAGGACCCCCATTTTGGGGCCAAAACGTGGGGTTTAAGCCTGATTTTATGGCCTTCTAAGCACGTATCGACTGAATTAGCGATACCTTCGAGTTGTCGGAGCGCCTATGATCGGAGGATGCGTATGGCGCGGTCCATGTCCGAGACGTCCATGATCACCGCGACCTTCTTCGCGTCCTTGGTCGAGGTCGCGTAGCAGGATTCGATGTTGATCCCTTTCTTTCCTAAAGTCGTCGTGATCTTGGCCAGCAGGCCCGGCTGGTTCTTGAGCTCCAGCCTGAGGACCTGCCGTATTTCCGTCGCATAGCCCAGCTCTTCGAGCACTTTGGCGGCCTTCTTGTTATCCCGGGTCCACAGCTTCGCCGTGTCCTGGAACACACCGATGGATTCGATGTTGATGTTGTTTTTGGCCAGGTGGGTGCAGAGCTCACCCAGTGTTGCCGGCCGGTTCTCTAGAATAACGAAGATTTCTGATATTCTTTCCATTTTTCTCCCTTAGCGACACGTTTGAGGTGTCTCAATCATAGCTATTTTTTAGGGCAATGTCTATGGCCCAGGCTGTCATCCTGAAGCTTACCCCTCGATTTTTCCGGTTGACAACTCATTCTTTCTTTTTTTAAGATGAAATCGGTTCAAGTGTTTAGCAAAGGGGATTTACGGTTTCCTCTGGAGTGAATCCCTGTATAGGGAGGGCCCAATGAACAGACGCACAGTCCCGGTCATGGTGGATGACTGCAAGGACCTGGACGGATTCCAGATGACCAGGGTAACGTATTTCTATGTCGAATCGCTCGAGCCGTCGGACAGCATCCTGTATGACGCCGGTCAGTTCGAATTCCCCGTCATATCCCTGGAGTTCACGGGGATCGTCTACAAGCCTTTGGGTCTCGGGGAGTATTTCGACAGCCCCGAGCTCATCGAGGAGTATTTCCAGGGGGTCGAGAAAAGCGAGATCCTCTACGTCGACTCGGACAACCTGTGGGTCCCCAACCGATTGTTCCCAAGCAAACCAAGCAGGGGTGAGGTCTTTCGGATGAATTCCCGGCTCTTCACCCGCATCTACACCCTGTGCCGGGACGATGCCTTCCTGGATGACCGTGCCGTGAAGCTCAGCACCTCTGCCGGGGACATCCTCTTTTCCGAGGACGAGACCAAGGCCTTCAAACGCTGGACCGAGGGAATCGTGAAGGGCGCGGTCGAGAACTATCCCAAGAACAAAGAACTCATGGTGAGATGGGAGGGATGATATGGGTGATCTGAGCGTGACCCTGATTGATGTGGGCTGGGGGGATTCCATCTTCATCGAGCACAACGATGATGCCGGCAGCGCCTACTACGGTCTGGTCGATTCCAATGATTCCAAGGAGATACAATCGACACGCATATTCATCGAACGCCTCTTCAAATACCGCAGGCAGGACCTGAGGAAGCCGCTCTTCGACTTCGTGCTGCTGTCGCATGCGCATGACGATCATGGCAAGGGGCTCGAAGGGATACTGCGGAGGTTCGGCACCCACCGGTTCTGGCATTCCAAGTCGGACCGGCTGGGGCCGTCCGCCCCCCTGATCCGTTTCTGCGAGCGGGACGACCGGGTCGGGCAGTACGACGCCCTCAACAGCGGGAAGCACCCCGATCCCCTGGGGGATATCCGGTTCGAGGTCCTGTGGCCGCACTGGAACCAGATCTCCCAGGATGAGAACGACAACTCCGTGGTCCTCGTGATGCACTACAAGGACGTGTCGGTGGTCCTGACCGGGGACGCGGAAGAAGATGTGTGGTACGACATTTCGGACAGGATCCCGGAGGGAACGGTCTTCTTCAAGGTGCCGCACCACGGCTCCCGCAACGGCAGCCTGAATCACAACGGCCTTCCCACCTGGCTGCCGGACTGTCCGTCGAGCGCGCGGCTGGGCATTAGTTGCCTTTACAGGAAAGACTACAAGCACCCCCATGACGCGGTCCTGAACACCTTCAGCAACGGCGGATACGAGTTCTTCCGGACGGACGAACACTATCATGTAACCTTCACGACCAACGGCATCGACGAGCACTCGGTCAAGTACTCGCACACGTAATAAAAAGGGGACAGGTACATTTAGGGCTCTAAATGTACCTGTCCCCTTTTATTTCCCGCTTTTTCCGAATATCATCCCTAGAGAGGATTTACTTTTATGCTTTTCTTTATATGATAAAGGAAAAAGCGCTGGCTGCGGTGTGCAATACGCATGAAAGGAAGGGATCGAAATGAAAAAACTCACGCATGACTCTTGTTTCAGGCTCTGGGCCGCGTCAGTTTTCTTGGCATTCTTGCTGGCGACGGTGGTTGCAGTTCCCGGAGAACGCCCGGAAAAACCCCGGCCTAAAGCCGGACAGTTGAGCGAGGTATACCTGAAATACCTCCAGAACCAGGGGGAGGCCGGTCAGGCCGGCATCATGACCAGCGAAGGGTACACCTTGGGCGCGGTCCCCTCGCACCTCGATTTCTCCCATCTGACTCTATACGACGAAGAACCCATCTCTGTGCAGGGGCTCCCCGCTTATTTCGATCTTCGTAACAAAGATACCCTCACGGATGTGCGGGATCAGGGCAGCTGCGGCTCCTGCTGGGCCTTCGCCACCATGGGGGCCCTGGAGGCGGGCCTGATGCCGAATCAGGAATTAGATTTTTCCGAGCAGCACCTGATCAAAGAGCATAGGTTCAAGAACGCTCCCTGTAAGGGCGGCTCCATCCACATGTCGGTCGCCTACCTGGCCAGATGGGACGGGCCCCTGTCCGAAGAGGACATGCCCTACACCTATGTCGCTTCGGCGCTGGACCAGGAGGTGAGGAAACACGTACAGAACGTGGTTTTTATCCCGGCGACTAAAGTCAAAGCGAAGCGGGCCATCAAGAGATACGGCCCGGTCTACGTGACGATGTGCTACGATTCCCAGTGTTACAACCCCGATTACGCCTCCTTCTACAACTCTTTCTCCGATACGGGCTACCATGCGGTCCTCCTGGTGGGGTGGGACAACAGCTATTCCCGCTACAAATTCAATTCGATCCCGCCGGGAGACGGGGCGTTCATCGTCCGGAACTCGTGGGGGCCGAACTACGGCGATCAGGGGTATTTCTATATCTCCTACTATGACCAGTATCTGGGATTCGATGGCTTGCTGGCGGCGTTCAAGAAGGCCGAACCCAGCACAAACTACCAGGAGATCTACGAGTACGACACCTTCGGGTTGATGAGCTTCGTGGGCTATGATTCGGAAACGGCCTGGTGCGCCAATGTTTTTACGGCTCAATCAGATGCCGGCCTGCGATCCGTCAGCTTCTATGCCCTGGGAACCACGACCACGTACACGGTCTATGTCTACAAGGGGGTGAGGGCGGACAATCCTGTCCGCGGGACACTGGCCGCACAAAAGGGCGGCAGGCTCAAAAACGCGGGATATTACACCATCCCCTTGAAGTCCCAGGTGCCGTTGAGCGAGGGAGAGAGGTTTTCGGTCGTCGTGAAGTTGAATACAAAAAACCACAGCTACCCAATCCCGGTCGAATGCCATGTAAAGGGAGAGACCCGCAAAGCGCGGGTGAAGGCCCGGGCGGGAGAGGGATTTATCAGCTACAACGGCACGGCCTGGAATGACGTGCTCGACTGGTTCCCGAAAACCAGCGTGTGTATCAAGGCGTTCACCAAGTAATTCGGTCGTACTCTGTCGCTATTTCCCCAGGCTCTTGTGCCGTTCCATCGTCCCGTAGCGCGCGAGCAGTCTCTGGAATTCGTCCTCATCGAAGAACGAGCAGCGGCCGGAAGTGAAGGCCTTGGCGGTTTCGACGGCGAACCTGGCGGCCGCCTCGAGGTCCGTCACCTGGTTGGCGCCGGTAGCGCATCCGGGGACCGGGATCTCGGCTGTCAAGGCCACGCCCACGACCGGGGCCGAGGTGGCCGTGGCCGGCTGCAGGATGCTGTTGAGGTGGTACACCTCGTTTCCGTAGGGGGTTATGTCCTGAGTGGTCACCGGAAAAACGACTGGCAGCTTCCCTGTCACGTTCTGCATGATATCCAGCAGGTCTTCGCTCACCCGCAGGATATACCCATCCTTGATGGTGGGGGAGATGGCGAAACCCTTGTGGTTGATCACCCGGTTGCCCTTGGTGGAATCGATCGAAAGTACGGCGTCCATGGCCTCGACAACTTCGTAGGTATTCATGGTTGCCATGGAGACCGGAGAATCCATGAAGGGGACTGGGTCGTGCGGGATGGTGGGGGCGTCTGGGCAGAGATGGGTGGTCAGGATGACATCGCCCGCGAGGGGGTCCCCCTTCTTCCGCATCACACCCAGTTTGGCCGCCGAGGCCAGGGCCGCGATGGCCCCGTCCGCATCGGACACGAAGCCGACCGCCTGTGGTCGAGCCCCCATGCCGCCGAGGCGGCCGATTATGCCCAGCGTAGGCGCCACACGGGTGCTGCCCTGTAAGATGATCTTCACAAACAGGGTGGAGCCTTTTTCCTCCCTGATCTCCTCGAACGAGATCTCGTTTTCCTCGATCCCCCGGGATAAGAGGAAATCCTTGACCTCAGAGGCTGTGATCTCCGCGCCTTCCAGAAGTTCCATGACGTCGATGATGTGTCTCATTGCCATCCTCCTGAATTATTCATAAAGAATGTCGATATTTCCTTCATAAAACTCATAGTTATCATCGACATTCTTTACCCTTCGGGCGAGCCAAACCAAGAGATGGTAGGTTGGGTCGGCGCTTCGTTGCCGTGGGTTCGCGGTGGTAAAATATTGCCTCATTTGTTGTCCGGGAACAGTTTCATCACCAAATAATACAGGACGATCGAGGACAGGATGCCGTTGAAGGCGAAGATCGAGAACGGGAACACACGCGGGGTCCAGGGATGCCCCGAGGTCGTCCACCCGATCAGGAAGGCCGCCGCATACACGGCCAGTGCCTTCCCGTTGATGCGCTTGACAGCAGCCTTCCCCACAGCTTCCCCGATCCTGCCGAGCCTTATCCTCTTTAACAGGTAGAAGTCACAGAGGAAGATGCCGCCGATGGGGCCGATGCTCACGGTCAGGATGATCAGGAAGAGCTCCAGCCTCTCCAGGATTCCCAAGGCCGCGAACAGGGACGCCGCCACCCCGGCCGCCACCGTCATCTTCCAGCGCTTGATCCGGAAGATGTTGTTGAGCGCCAGCACCGCCGAATACAGGTTGCTGTCGTTGGTGGTCCACTGCGCCAGGAGCAGCACCACAAATCCCGCGAATCCCAGCCCCAGGTAGCGGCCGCCGATTATGATCTCGGGAAGGCCTTCGTGATACAAGCCGGTGTTCATGGCCAGGAACGATCCCACGAAGTGAAGGAAGGCGCTGGCCGTCATCGCCACTCCGGCCGCCAGCACGATCTCCTTGAGGCGGGGGCGGGCATAGCGGAAGATGTCCGCGCTGGTCACGGCCCCCACGATAAATCCTCCGGCCACCACCGAGGCCGCCGCCCCCAGGGTCATAGGGTAGGGGTCGGGCTGGTGTGCGGCTGCCAGCGACTGCAGTGTCTCGGCCGGCAGGAAGTGAAATCCCATCTTGAAGATCCCCCACACGAAGATGACGATCATGAAGGGGGAGGCGATCCAGCTCAGGACACTCAGGCCCCGGATCCCGAAGATGGCCGGCACCATCATGACCATCCCGCACACAAAGGAAAAGAGCGGGAGCGAGAAATCCGTCTTTAAGTAGAACTGGACGGTCCGGGCGAAAAAGGCCGCCTGCACGCCGAACCAGCCCATGAGGGATAAGGCGATCGACAGCGAAATGAGGATTGCCCCGATTCGACCGAACGAGAAGTTGGCGATGAGGGGCGTGGACAAGCCGGTCCGGGCCCCGATGTAGCCCGTGAGCGCCATGACCGCGATCAGGATGATCTCGCCCAGGAGATAGGAGAGCACCACGGCCTGCATCCGGCCCAGCCCCATGCCGATCATCATGCCCCGGAAGATGGCGGACATGACCACCGCGATCCCAATCCAGATCACAGCCAGCTCGATCCAGGGCCGGCGTTTATCGTACGGCACAGGTTCCAGAGAATAATCTTCCAGGACCTGGGATTCTTCAGTCAATGTCCGATCGTTCCTATATTTCCGGTCGCTCCCTTATTCCTTCAGGATGATTCGCGCTTCACACAATGATTCGCGCCTCACACACGAATTCGCATCCTGACAATGATGCGCGATTACCTGCTACTCCAGATAATGCTGGATTTTTTTCCGGACCGCGGCCTCACACACCTTGCAGAACGGCTTGCTCCCCTTGGAGAACATGATGCAGTCCACCATGGGACGGTAGAGCCCCTGCGAG
>JAUXEH010000045.1 GCA_030620655.1 Candidatus Aminicenantota bacterium
GACCATGTACATCGGTCGGATCGGTCCGCTATCCCTACTTTTGGCCTTCAGCCGCAGCCAGGCGCAGGGGCGGTATCAGTATGCGGAGGAGAGTGTGATGATCGGGTGATAGTGCGGCATCCTCTGTGCAGGGGGCCGTTGAAGTGATATGATATCTTAACCTGAATAATTCATGAAAAATGTCGACATTTCACGGAATTATCCAGGTTTAAGGAACAATCAATGAAATTTGCAGTGATCGGTCTGGGGAGCTTTGGGGGACATTGTGCCAAAACCCTGTATAAAAACGGTCATGAAGTTCTGGCTGTGGATAGTAATAAAGACAGGATCGAGGAGATGAAGACGTATGTCTCCCATGCTGTCAACATGGAAGCTGCCGGCAAAGAGAACCTGGAAGCTTTGGGTTTACAGGAGATGGACGTCGTAGTGGTCAGCCTGGGCCCCAACATGGAAGCTTCCATCCTCACCGTGCTCTTTCTGCACGAGATGCGGGTTAAACGCATCGTAGCCAAGGCACTGAGTGAGGACCATCTCAAGATCCTGGAGGCCGTGGGTGCGACGGAAGTCATCTATCCGGAAAGGGACATGGCCATAAAGACCGCCCTCAAGTTGAGCAATCCCAATGTTCTGGAATATCTACCCCTTCCTTCAGGGTTCGGCATCCAGGAGATCGCCCCGCCCGAAAAGTTCATTGGGAAAAGCCTCCGCGAGCTGGATCTGCGCAACAAGCTCGGAATCCTCGTTATCGCAATCCGAGAATTGGTGCCAGAAAAGATCAACCTGGCTCCTTCGGCCGATTTTGTCATCAAGGACAGCGATATCATGGTGATCATAGGAGAGGATGCGCAGCTAGCCAAGCTTGCCAAGAGTCGTTAGCCCGATAACAGCTCTTGAAGTATCTGAAGAGCCACATCCTTGGCCATCTGGCCGCTGGATTTGGTGGGCCCCACACATGACGGGCACCCCCCCTGGCAGGGGCAGCCCCTGATGGTCTTAAGGCACTGCTCCAGCAGTTTTTTCTCCAGCTCGAACAGCGAGGGGCTGAGCCCGATCCCACCCGGGAAGTTGTCGTAGACAAAGATGTTGGGCTCGAACGCCTCGTCCGCATAGAACATCATCTCTTCCCGGTTGGGTATCCTCTGCCGGATGTCCCGCGGCGGTATGGACTTGCCGGTGGCGTTGTCTCCCAGCGAGATCCCGATGTCGTGCAGGTCGCACATCATGAACAGGGGGGAGACATGGTGCAGGCAGTAGGCGAGTCCGAAAAGCCCGTTGATCTTCTGTTCCGAGGAAAAAGGCAGGCTCGTGAGGAGGTCTGCGGGAATGGTCAGCCAGTAGGCCGTGGTGTGCATCTCATTCTGAGGCAGGCTGAGGTCCCCGGCCCCCACGTTCTCCATGGTGTGGAATTTGATCTTCTTGAATCCCACTACCTGGGTGGCCACGTGCACTTCTCCGTGCTGAAAGGCACAGTTCTTGAGGTTGCGGCGGTCGAACTCGTCCAGGATCTTGATCTTGGTGTAGTCTATGGCATCGGTGTAATAATCGATATCGGTCCGGCGTACGTAGGCGCGCCGCTGCTCGAAGTCCAGGTCCTCGACGATGTACTGCTCCCCCTCGCAGAGGTAGATCGCCTTGGGATGCAGTGTCGTCAGGGCCGAGGAGAAGTCCACTTCGGCTATGACACGGGACTTCTCGGTGGTGTCCACCACTACGAAATTGTCCGAAGAGATGCTGCGGAGGTTGACTCCGTCTGCCGGATAGGCATCGGATGTCCAGTACCATTTGTCCTGGGAATGGTGTATGAGCTTCTCGTCCTCCAGGAAGGACAGGATTTCCCCGATGTCCACGGTGCCGAATTTCTCGCCGTCCACAAAGGGCAGCTCGAAAGCTGCGCATTCGATGTGACCTACCAGGATGGAGAGGTTGTCGGGATTTATGAGCGCCTTTTCTGGATTCTTGCCAAAGAAATAATCCGGATGGTTGACGATGAACTGGTTCAAGGGAGAACTGGAAGCCACCAGCACCGCGGCGGACTGTCCTGTCTTGCGGCCCGCCCGTCCGGCCCTCTGCCAGGTCGAGGCGATGGTCCCCGGGTAGCCTGCCAGGACGGCCACGTCCAGGCTTCCGATGTCGATGCCCAGTTCCAGGGCATTGGTCGAGATGACGCCCCGGATCTTGCCCGAACGCAGTTCCTTCTCGATCTCCCGGCGTTTATGGGGAAGGTAACCGCCCCTGTATCCGCGGATTAGGCCTTCTTGGGTGACGTTTTTCTCAAAGTCCTCCTTGAGATAGGTCAACAGGACTTCTGTGATAAGGCGGCTCTGCGCGAAGACGATGGTCTGGAGGTCGTGGCGTATGAAAAGCGCGGCTATGCGCCGCGCTTCCTTGACATAGGACCGCCGGATACCGAGGAACTTGTTGACGACCGGCGGGTTGTAGAAGATAAAGAATTTCTCGCCGCTGGGGGCGCCGTTGTCATCCACCAGAGAAACCGGTTCCTCGATCACCTTTTCCGCCATCTCCTTGGGGTTTGCAATGGTGGCGGTACACAGGATGAAGCGGGGATCCGAGCCGTAGAACCGGGCGATGCGCCTCAGACGCCGCAGCACGTTGGCCAGGTGGCTTCCGAAGATCCCGCGGTAGTTGTGGAGCTCGTCGATGACGATGAACCGAAGGTTTTCGAACAGCTTGATCCATTTGGTATGGTGGGGGAGGATGCCGGAGTGGAGCATGTCCGGGTTGGTGATGACGATGTGGCCCCGGGAGCGGATGGCCTTGCGTGCGTCCTGGGGGGTGTCTCCGTCGTAGGTGAAGATGCGGATCTCGTCCGGGAGCTTCTGGATGGTGTCGTCCAGCTCCGCCCTCTGGTCCTGGGATAGGGCCTTGGTGGGGAACAGGTATATGGAGCGGGCCGAGGGGTTCCTGAGGATGGAGTCGAGCACCGGGAGGTTGTAGCACAGGGTCTTCCCGGATGCCGTGGGCGTGACAACGACCGCATTGTTCCCCTGCCGGAGGAGCTCCCAGGTGCGGTGCTGGTGCGTGTAGAGGCGGGCATACCCTTTTTCCTGAAGCGCCTTTACCAGGCTGGGGTGGACCTCGGGAGGGTAATCGAGATACCGCCCCTCGCGCGCCGGGATGCGCTCTATGGCCCGCAGGGAATCCTGCCGGGCCCCCTGTTTTTTCAATTCTGCCAGAGCTTGTTCGATCTTGTTTTCGGTCTCCATAATAGCGCCTCGACTCGTACGATCTGAACCTATGATAGGGGTCTGTTCCGGCGATTTCAAGAAGAAGCTTTTGAATCACGCTTCCGGCCGATTCAGTCCGAGCGGAAGACCCGCCGTCCAACCTCCCCCTCCCATCCCTCCCTGAGAGGAATCCATTCTTTCTCTCACCTCCCCATGCACTCGGACTGAAAACGGCCGGTTTTGGAACTCCGCAAGGCTACCTTTAATTCGCTCCGAAGTATTACTCGAGCGACCGGTTGTGCTAGAATAGGGGATCATGCTGGAGGAAATTCGGGTCAAAAAGGCGGCCCAGCACAACCTGAAGCGGATCGACGTCAATCTGCCGCGCAACCGCTTGATCGTCATCACCGGACCCAGCGGCTCGGGCAAGTCGTCCTTGGCCTTTGATACCCTCTTTGCGGAGGGGCAGAGGCGCTACATCGAATGCCTGTCCGCCTATGCCCGCCAGTACATCGAGCAGCTGGAGAAGCCGGATGTGGAGTCCATAGAAGGCATCTCCCCCTCCATTTCCATCGACCAGAAAACCATCTCCTCCAACCCCCGTTCCACCGTCGGCACCGTTACGGAGGCTTATGATTTTCTCCGCCTTTTGTTCGCGCGCGGGGGAACACCGCACTGCCCCCGCTGTGACCGCATGGTGAGCTCTCAGAGCCCAGGAGAGATCATACGGCGCATTGGGGCTGCGGCCGAGGGCGAGAAAGTCAAGGTGCTGGCTCCAGTGGTGAAGGGCCGCAAGGGCGAATACCTGCGTCTCTTCGAGAGGTATCGGAAAAAGGGCTTCCTGCGCACGCGTGTCGACGGGCGGCTGAGGGACTTGGATGAGGAAATCGATCTGGAGCGGAACCGCAACCACAACATCGAGATCCTGGTGGACGAGGTCCGGGTGGCTCCGGAGAGCCCCGGGCGGCTGCAGGAGGCGGTCGAAGCGGCCCTGGAGATGGCCGAGGGCGACCTGCTGGTCCTGCGGGCCTCTGGGGATGAGATGTACTATTCGATGAACCTGCTGTGCCCCTTCTGTGAGATCAGCCTGCCCGAATTGGAACCGCGGGCTTTCTCCTTCAACAGCCCCTACGGTGCCTGCCCGACCTGTCACGGCCTGGGCTTCCGGACCCGCCTCAACCATCGGGGCAACTATGAAGTCACGGATGAGCCCTGCCCGGCCTGCGGGGGCAGCCGGCTGCGCCGGGAATCCCTGGCTGTCAAGGTGGGGGGCCACAATATCCACGAACTCAGTTCCCTCCCGGTCAGCCGGCTGATCGAAACGTTCGACACCTTTTCCTTTGTCAAGAGGTTTCAGCCCGTGGTTTCGCGCATCCGGAAGGAGATCCTGTCCCGGCTCGAAGTGATCCGGGAGCTGGGCATGGGATACCTGCAGCTGTCACGCACGACGGCATCCCTTTCCGGCGGTGAAGCACGCCGCATCCGGCTGGCGGCCCAGGTGGGCGTCAATCTGAGGGGTGTGCTCTATGTGCTGGACGAACCCACCATCGGACTCCATCAGCGGGACAACGGCCGCCTGATCTCACTGCTCAGGGGGATCCGTGACCAGGGGAACTCCGTGGTGGTAGTGGAGCATGACGAGCAGACCATCCGGGCGGCGGACTATATCCTGGACCTGGGTCCCGGAGCCGGGGAAAAAGGCGGGGAAAAGGTGGCGGAGGGAGACCTGCCCCGGATCCTGGACACGAAGGAATCCCTGACGTCTCAGTATCTGAGCGGGATCAAGGCCATTCCTATACCTCCCCGGAGGCGAACACCGGCGGGTTGGTTGGCGGTCGAGGGGGCCCGGGAGCACAACCTGAAGGACATCGATGTCCGCTTCCCGCTTTCGGTGATGACAGCCGTCACCGGCGTCTCGGGTTCGGGCAAGAGCACGCTGATCTACGACATCCTGTACCGGAGCCTGGCCGGGCTCCTGCACAAAGCCGAACACCGAGTGGGGGACCACCGCAGGATCCTGGGCGCGGACAAGATCGACAAGGTCATCTCTGTGAATCAGAAACCGATCGGACGCACCCCCCGTTCCAATCCGGCCACTTTCACGGGACTCTTCACCCCATTGCGGCAGCTCCTCGCGCGGTCTCAGGAGTCACGGATCCGGGGATACACGGCCAGCCGCTTCAGCTTCAACATTGAGGGAGGGCGATGTGAGGAGTGCCGGGGCGCGGGGTCCCGTAAGATCGAGATGCACTTCCTGCCGGATGTGTTCGTCACCTGCGACCGCTGTGGAGGCGCCCGTTACAACAAGGAGACGCTGGCCGTGCGCTTCAAAGGGAAGAACATCGCAGAATACCTGGCCATGACCGTGGATGAGGCTTATGACGCGCTCAAGGCCCATCCCACCCTGCGCAAAAAGCTCGGCCTTCTCAAGCAGGTGGGGCTCGGTTATCTCCGGCTGGGGCAGCCCGCGCCCACGCTTTCGGGCGGGGAAGCCCAGCGCATCAAACTCACCAAGGAACTGAGCCGGACCGACACGGGACGGACGCTCTACCTTCTGGACGAGCCGACCACGGGGCTGCATTTCGACGATGTGCGGAAGCTGCTGGATGTGCTGTCTGAATTGGTGGAGCTGGGAAACACCGTGGTCATCATAGAACATAACCTTGAAGTTATTAAATATTCCGATTATATTATCGACTTGGGCCCGGAGGGCGGAGAGCGGGGCGGCTGGGTGGTCGCGTCCGGAACGCCGGAGGAGGTTTGCCGGGTGGATGCCTCCCATACCGGGCGGTTCCTGCGTAAGGCCCTCGCAGCGGCGAGGCATGAACATACATAAACAGATAGCATGCAAAAGGAGAAAAAATGAGAACCAACTTTCTTAGGATTCTGACCCTTGCGGTCCTACTCTGGGGATTGACCGGCGCGTCGATCGCCCAGGAAGAGGCCCCGAGTGGGATCACGACCAAAGACCTGGATGTCTTCGCCTGGCGCCACATCGGTCCCTGGACGTTCTCGGGACGGATCACGGACTTTGCCGTTCCCAGCGCCCAGAGCCAGATCTATTACGTAGCCACGGCCAGCGGCGGACTCTGGAAGACAGAAGACGGCGGAATCAGCTTCAAGCCCATCTTCGACCAGTACGGCAACATGAGCATGGGCAACGTCGAAGTTGCGGCCTCGGATCACAACATCGTCTATGCGGGGACAGGAGAGGCCATGCACGCCCGGTCCAGTGCCCACGGGAACGGGATGTGGAAATCCACCGATGCCGGCAAGACCTGGACCCATATCGGGCTGGAAAACAGCCACTACATCCCCAAGATCGCCATCGACCCCCGGGATCCCGACATCGTGTACGTTGCGGCCGAGGGCAAGCTCTACAGCAACCACATGGACTGCCAGCGCGGCCTGTACAAAACCACCGACGGCGGAGAGACCTGGGACCTGGTGCTGGACCTCAAGGACCGGGGCGTGGGAGATTTTGTCATCGATCCACGGGACTCCGACAACGTGATCGCCGGCGGCTACAAGACCTATCGACGGGCTTGGACCTTTATCGACCGCCAGCCCGGGAATCACTTCTACAAGACCACCGACGGAGGCCGGACCTGGAAGCAGCTCACCAACGGGCTTCCTCAGGACATCAAGAGCGGCTGGAGCGGTATCACCATCTACCCCAAGAATCCTGACATCGTCTACATCAGGTATGACGAGGTGGTCAACCTGGGATTGAGGGAGCGGGAGAACGCCGCACAGTTCAACCAGCGCCGCCTGTTCCAGGAGGGCTGGTTCCTGAAAAAGTTCAGGACTTTAAAAACTCACAAGGACATCGCCAAGCTGGTCAGCTTCGAACCCATCGAGTTCGAAGACGCGGAAGACCTGGTGGAAAAACTCAACGAGATGGTCAAGGACAAGGAGTTCCAGACCAAGCTGGGCATCGATCTCAAGGCCTTCAACGAGAGGGCCCGGAAGGTGTACAAGAACAATGATAAGATCCTGGAGAGCATCGACGAGATCGAAAAAACCATTCGTTCTTATGAGGCTGCAGCCCAGGAAGAGCTCGCGGAGGACAGTAAAGAAGCCAAGACCCAGAACTCGCGCATGCAGACCATAAACCGCCACATCCTGGAGATCATCCATGCCGAGGCCTTCCAGATCCAGCAGCCGATCAAGAAAGCCGGCGTCATCTATCGTTCCGACGACCTGGGCGAGACCTGGCAGCGCATGACCGAATACCAGCAGAGGGGAGGCAGCGCCCAGGTGAACGACATCGAGGCCGGATATGCCGGGCGCATCGAGATCGATCCCAACGACGAGAACGTTCTCTACGCCGTGGAGACCTACCAGAAGATCTCCCGGGACGGTGGCAAAACCTTCAAGAACGCCCCCTGGTTCGGGAACGGGAAATGCCATGTGGATGTGCGCGGTATCTGGATCGATCCCCTCAACTCCGACCACATCCTGTGCGGCAACGACGGCGGTGTGTCCGAAACCTGGAACGGCGGAAAGAATTGGTCTCAGAAGGAGACCATCAGCGCCCAGCAGTTCTACGACATCTCCGTGGATAACGAGATGCCCTACAACGTCATGGGCGGCACCCAGGACAACGGCTGCTGGATCGGTCCGTCTCAAAACCGCAACCAGTACGGCGTGTTCCCGGCGGACTGGACCTACCTGCCTTCGGGCGACGGCTACTATGTGCTGAGGGACTGGTGGAACCCCGAGTGGATCTACTTCGAGAGCCAGTTCGGGCGCTCCAACCGTATGAACCTCAAGACCGGAGAGATGACCAGCCTCTCGGTTCGCAATACCGCCGAAGAGAACGAGGCCGGCAAGCCGCCGCAGCGCTACCAGTGGGACTCGCCCATCCACCTTTCCCCCCACAATCCCGGGATCGTCTATGTCTGTTCCCAGCATGTGCACATGTCCTTGAGCCGCGGAGAGCCCGGGACCTGGGAGACCATCAGCCCGGACCTGTCGCGCAACAACCAGGAGCGGATCGAGCAGTCCAAGCTTACCAACCTGCAGTACGCCACGATCTACACCTTTGCCGAGTCCCCGGTCAAACCGGGTGTCTTCTGGGCCGGAACCGATGACGGAAACCTCCAGCTCAGCCGGAACGGGGGAGACACCTGGACCAACATCACCGATAATTTCTACGACACGAACGGCAAGCCCAAGAAGAACATCCAGGGCGACCTCATGCCCTTCGACCGCTGGGTCTCCCGTGTGGAACCCTCGGCCCATGATCTGGCGACCTGCTACGTGACCTGGTCAGGCTACCGCACGCATGATGAAGACAATTCCTACGTCTTCGTGACCACCGACTTCGGCAAGACCTGGACCGACCTCAGCGGCGGCATGATGAATCCCGTGCGTGACATAGAAGAGGACCCGGACAATCCCGATGTGCTCTACCTGGCGACCGATTACGGAGTGTTCGTGACGTTCGACCGGGGCGGCCAATGGATCAACATATCGGACAAGGCTCCGGATGTGATCATGATGGACATGGATATCCAGAAGCGTGATCGAGACCTGGCCATCGCCACCTACGGACGGGGATTCTACATCGTCGACATCTATCCCTTCAAGGAGATAAAACCCGAGGAGCTAGCAAAGGGGGCCACCCTGTTCGAGCCGCAGCCCACGGTTAAATGGAACCGGCTGGAGCGGCGAGGCCAGAGCTACGGTGAATTCGCCAAGGTGCCCAACCCGAACCCGGCTTCGGACATCTACTACTACCTCCCGGAAAAGGCTAAGAAGGTGACCGTCGTGGTCAAGGACCTGGCCGGCGAAACACTGCGGGAGATCCGGGGATCCGGCGATCCCGGCTTGAAGAAGGTCTCCTGGAACCTGCGCAAGACCGTCCGGCAGCAGGAGGGACAGTCGCGGCGGCGGGGGGCGCCCCTGGTGGAGGCCGGGATGTACAAAGTGACACTGATGGTTGACGACAAGGAGATCGTCACCAAGGACCTCAAGGTCATCAATGACCCGATCATGAACTGATCTGTTGGGGGTCAGGCTTTGATAACTTTGATAAACCGAGAGCACTGGTATGATCCGGGAATCATTATCAAAGCTATCAAAGCCTGACCCCCAACCCCCTCCCCCCCCTTGATTTTCAAACCCATCAGTTTGGTATATAATTGGCCCGGATAGGAAAGAATGTCGATTATGATAGAATATAACAATGGGAGAACAAAGTAATTTTTGTACTCATCGAAAAACTCATGTAACCCCTTGATATTACATATGTTACATGATATGTCGACATTATTTATGAATTATTCAGGGTAGATGAGTCGGATAGATACATGAGCTTCAGTGACATAACCGGAAACGCGCGCATCAAAAAGATCCTGACCAAGGCGCTGCAGCGGGATCGGATACCCAACTCGCTGTTGTTCTCAGGTCCCCAGGGCGTGGGCAAGATCGAAACGGCCTTGGTGGTGGCTAAAGCCCTCAACTGCCTGAATCTAACGGATGATGCCTGTGAAACCTGCGGGCCATGCACGGCCGTCAACAAAGGAACGTTTCCGGATGTAATGCGAATCTCCCCTGAAAAAGACATACTGAAGATTGATCAGATGCGGATATTGAAGGAGGCGGCCTATCTCAAGCCCATGGTGGGACGGAAGCGGGTCTTTATCGTAGACCCGGCTGAGAAAATGACCATGCAGGCCTCCAATTCCCTTCTCAAGATCCTGGAGGAGCCTCCTTCCTTCTTCCATATCATCCTCATCACATCCAATCCGTTCGTCATCCTTCCGACCATAAAATCACGCTGCCAGGTGTTGAGCTTTTCGCCTGTATCCAGGGATGACATCGCGCGCTGCCTGATCGAGCATGATTTTTCCGAGGAGAAGGCCAAGATCCTCTCCCTCCTGGTGCGCGGCAACCTCAAACAGGCCATGAACATGGATTGGGAGGAGGTCCGCGCCGAGAGAGAAGAGACTTGGCAGTTGTTCCTCTCCTTCCTCCACAGGGAACCGCCGACTTCGTTTTTTAAGGAGTATTCGGTCCGGCGCCGGGGAGTCGTCGAGGAGGAGATCCGCTCCACGCTGGAGCTGCTGGCCTCGTTCAGCCGGGATCTGGTCCTGATTAAAGAAAATGCCGACTCCAAGCTTCTGCTCAACCCGGATTTTGAAGATTTGCTCAGGGAAGAGGCCGGCTCTGTCCGGCTCGAACAGATCCTGGCAATGCTGGAGCTGATCGAGGGCCTGCTCCATTCACTGCAACGAAACATGAATATCAAGCTGTTCATGAGTTCCATGATCAGCGACGTAATGGGAAATCATCATGTCTGACATACTGTGTATATATTCGGAACGCCTGGGCAAAATCTTACGGGCTGAAAAAGGGAAATACGACCTCCTGATCGGAGAACGGTGCATCATCGAATCTGACCTGGGAGGAGACCTGGGCGAAGTGGTTAACGTCTCCAGTCAGGTCTGCCGCTCTCCGAAATCCCAAAAGGGAACGACCAAGATCATACGCAAGGCCACGCCGGAGGACATAAACAAATTCGAATGGCTGGAGCAGAAGGAAAAGCAGTCTTTCAAGTTCTGTTTGAGCCGTATCAAGGAACGGAAGCTTCCGATGAAACTGGTCCGGGTCCGCTATTTTTTCAACGAGAAAAAAGGCATCTTTTATTACACCGCGGACGGGCGGATCGATTTCCGGCAGCTTGTGAAAGACCTGGCCAAAGAATTCAAGATGCGCATCGAGATGCGGCAGATCGGAGTCCGCGACGAGGCCAAGATGATCGGTGGCCTGGGAGTTTGCGGCCGCGTCCTGTGTTGTTCCAGCTTTATGCAGACCTTTGAGCCGGTCACCATCCAGAAGGCAAAGAAGCAGCAGATCGCCATCAATCCCACCAAGATCTCCGGGCTGTGTGGGCGGTTGATGTGCTGCCTGGGGTTTGAAGATGACACCCAGGGACGGATGTACGCCAGCGAGACCAAGGTCGAAGACTGACGGAACGGAGTGCAGAGAAAGAGCTTAGGCGCAGTCAAAACGGAGGAAACAGGGAATCTACTTTTGGGGGATGGTGAACTGGATCTTGCTGGACACGGCGATCAAGGTCCCTTCCTTGGAGAAGGCTTGGACCTGGTATGAATAGGCTACCCCCGGCAACATCTTGTCTTTAACCTCGTCCGGCAGGGTGATGAAGCTGTCGGTGGTGGTCTTGTCCCACAGGGGATCGTGGTTGTCTATATGGATCTTGTATTCCCACGCATCCGCCACCGCCTGCCACTGAAACCTGCTGGGGATGGCATCGGAGATCAGCGTGATGGACTGACCGCGGGTCTGATGGTCATCAAGATAGAACTGTGGGGCCTGGGTCTTGAGGGTGGGGATCACGCTGAAAGTGACCACCAGCACCAGGGCGGCGCTAACGGCTGCCAGGGCCCACTGTTTGGGAGTCATAAAACCAAAGAGGCGGTCCCACACGGGAGCTTTCCGGGCCTGCTCTATTTCCATGAGGTCGGCAAAGATCTGAGAGCCTTTCCACTTGATGGTGGTTATCATCTCGTCCCTTTCCGCCATTGTCTGGAAACAGGAAGGACAATTGAAGTAATGTTCTTCGAACTGGGCTCTCTTTTCCTCGCTGAGCTTGTTCAGCAAGTACTCATCGATCAGGTCCGTAAACTTGCATTCGGTCATTGCCCTTGCCTCACTTTTGGTTTCATAAATTTAGTCGAGACTTTGAAAAAAGTGCGGAAAATATCATTTCTTCATCATCTTTTTGAGGAGTTTTTGGGCATAATTCACTCGTTCACTAACTCGGCGGGGTGTGATCCCCAGTTTTCGGGCCACTTCATCCCGGCTTAGCTCCTTGTAATAATAGAGGTAGAGGATTTCCTTGTATTTAGGTTTGAGCCTCTCCAGGTGTCGGGCGATAGTCTCCGCCCGTTCCTTGTTCTCCACGTGTTCGTGGGGTTGGAGAAAGGGATTGGGCTCGGGTGCGTACTTGAGGGATTTGCTTTTCTTGCGGATGTGGTCGATGATCCGGCGGCTGGTTATCGTATAAATGAAGGTTCCAACGGAGGATTCCCCCCTGAATTTGCCGCTTTCCAGCTTTTCTATGGCGTTGAGCATGATCTCGTTGACCACATCTTCCCAGTCCGGTGTGTATGATCCCAGAGATTTTTTAACACGGAAGCTGACGATGGGGCGGTACTTGGCGACGATGGCATCCAGGTCGTGTTCGAGGTTAGGCTTGTCCACAGCCCTCACATTATAGAAGCTCTGAGCGTCGTTGACAAGTTCGCCCACGGATTACCCCTTATCCTCAGGTTTTATGATGTGCATTTTCCCTGGTGTACCTCTTGCGATAATTTAGTCGTTTTGGATTAAGAAGTTAGGAAAAAATTTGGCCGTTTCAAATTTTTTGAGTGTGTGGCGACTAATTTTCAGTGATTCAGCGAGAAAAGGCATGCGCAAAACTGATAAGATACCCGACGATCGGACGATTGTCCTGAAAAATGAGGCCGAATTCTTTGATCTTATTGATCGAAGACTCCGGCAGCAGGGTTATGAGCTCCTGGAAACCGTGCTTTCTATGTCGTCCAATAAGGGAACCGTCGCTGATGATCTCGGTTAACCGGTGTGAGTTGGAGAGTTCTTGAAATGAGAGCCAAACCCGACACTGCCAAGAGAGGTAAAGAAGCCTTATTCAGACGTAGGGAGACCCGGTCTGTGTGGAGCTGCTTCAATCAACGATTGATATCGGACTTTGAGGTGGAAACACAGGATTTCGCGATTTTATGTCTTATCGCCTCGGCCAACGGGCTGACACAGTGGCCGGAGGGGATCGAGGCGCGTGATCGGGAGGGGCGCTTCCTCACCTTCCACTGATTTAGATCATACATAAGAGCTGCCAACACCTCTATTCGAGAAATCCCTCATTTATATATGATGGCATCTCTTACCCTACGGGCGAGCCGATCTCACACCATCTGCTTCGTTGCGGCCCATTGGTGGTGAAATACCACGACTTCATGGGCCGACGCCTCGCATCTGGTGCAAACTCGACTCGTCTATGATCTAAATCTGATTTGAATCATTCATAAGAATTGTCGATATTTCGCATAATATCAATAGTTTACATGAGATTTATCGGATAGCACACAAATAACTTTGTTCTC
>JAUXEH010000321.1 GCA_030620655.1 Candidatus Aminicenantota bacterium
GCGCCAACGCATCGAGCGCAATTTCGGCCAACCCAACCCGGAGGGCTACCGCAAGGCGCTGCGCATCATGAGGCTGGCAGAAAAGCTTGGCTTTCCGGTGGTGACCCTGATCGACACCCCGGGCGCCTATCCCGGCATCGAGGCCGAGGAGCGCGGGCAGGCCGAGGCCATCGCCTTCAACCTCAAGGAGATCGCGAAGCTGCGGGTACCGGTGGTCAACGTCGTGATCGGTGAGGGCGGGAGCGGAGGAGCCCTGGCCGTAGGCGTGGGCGATGTCCTCCTGATGCTGGAGAATTCCTTCTACTCGGTCATCTCACCGGAAGGCTGCGCCGCCATCCTCTGGAAAGACCAGGGCGCCGTGAAGCAGGCCGCCGAGAACCTGAGCTTCATGGCCAAGGACCTCAAGGAACTGGGGATCGTCGACAAGATCATCTCCGAGCCCCCGGGAGGGGCCCATATCGACTGGGACCTGACCTTCAAGAACGTGGACCGGCAGCTCAACCAGACCTTGAAGAAGCTGGAGGAGCAGAACGTGGATGCGCGGCTCGAATCCCGCTACCAGAAATACCGCCAGATCGGGATCTTTTCCGAAGATGAGTGACACGCCCAGAAAGAAGCGGGTGGCGGCCATCAAGGGGACGCACGACATCCTCCCGCATCAGGCCCGGAAGTGGCAGCGGGTGGAGAGGGCGGCCCTGAGCCTGTTCGAGCTCTACGGCTACCGCGAGATACGGACACCGGTGTTCGAGGCCACCGAGCTATTCGAGAAGGGCACGGGCGAGACCTCGGACATCGTGATGAAGGAGATGTATACCTTCACGGACAAGGGCGGCCGCTCTCTTACCCTGCGGCCCGAGTACACACCCTCCATCGCGCGGGCCATCATCGAGCACCGGCTTAATCTCCTGCCCGACCCCATGCGCTATTACTTCATCGGGCCCATGTTCCGCTATGATAAGCCTCAGAAGGGACGCTTTCGCCAGTTCCACCAGATGGATGTCGAGGTTTTCAACGAGAAGGACCCGGCCGTGGATGCCGAGATCGTGGAGATGGCGGCCGCCCTGCTCGAGAGCGTGGGGGTGACGGGGAGCGAGATCCTGGTCAACTCGGTGGGCTGCCGGGCCTGCCGTCCCGATTACCTTCGTGAGCTGCGCGGGGCAGCGGAAAAGTCTCGCTCGGACCTCTGCCCGGACTGCCAACGCAAGATCGGCACCAATCCCCTGCGCATCTTCGACTGCAAGGTGGAGACCTGCCGGGAGATCGCCCGGGGCCTGCCTAAGATCACGGATCTTCTCTGCGGCGAATGCGAAGACCACTTCAGCCGGTTCAAGGGCTACCTCGACCTCTATGCCTTGCCCTACACCGTCGAGCCCCTCCTGGTGCGGGGCCTGGATTATTACACGAAGACCACCTTCGAGTTCATATCCACGCGGCTCGGGGCCCAGGATGCGATCCTGGGCGGGGGCCGCTACGACGACATGATGCGGGACTTCGGCGGGCCCGACATCTGCGGCATCGGATTCGCCCTGGGCATGGAGCGGCTGCTGCTCCTGGTCCCCGACGAGGAAGCTTCAGAGCCGTTCCTCTATGTGGTCTGGATGGGAGAGGAGGCCCGCAAGGCGGGCATGACGGCGGCCCGGACCCTGCGCAGGCATGGCTTCGAGGTCTGGATCGAATACAAGGAGCGAAGCTTCAAGAATCAGCTGAGCCGGGCCAGCAAGCTGGGCGCCGCATGGGGCGTCATCATCGGCGAGGACGAGGCCGGCAGGGGAACCTACCAGCTGAAGAACATGGCCTCCGGGGAGCAGCGGGAAAAGACCCTGGAGGAGCTCCTGTCGAGCCTGCGGATTTCCGACTAGGCCCCCATGGGCCGGCCCCAGCAAAGGAAGGGAAACATGCCATCCACCGACACCTGGAAACGCACACACTACTGCGGCGACCTGCGGAAGGATCACATCGGTCAGGAGGTCGTCCTGTTCGGCTGGGTCAACCGCCGGCGCGACATGGGAAACCTGGTTTTCATCGACCTGCGTGACAGGCAGGGCCTGGCCCAGGTCACGGTGTCTTCGGACACACCAGACCTGCTGGAGCAGGCCAAGACGCTCAAGATGGAATATGTGGTGGCCGTGCGCGGGAAGGTCCGGGAGCGCGGCGAGGGCCTCCGGAATCCGGATATGCCTACGGGAGAGGTCGAGGTCGAGGCGCAGGCTCTTGAGGTCCTGAACGCCTCCGCCGTTCCGCCCTTCATGATCGCCGACCCCACCCAGGCCTCGGAAGACCTACGGTTCAAATACCGCTATCTCGACCTGCGGCGGGCCCGCATGCAGAGGAATTTCAAGCTCCGCCACCAGGCTGCGCTCATTGTGCGCAACTTCCTGAGCGGGCAGGGCTTCCTCGAGATCGAGACCCCCTTCCTCACCAAGTCCACGCCCGAGGGTGCCCGCGACTACCTGGTGCCCAGCCGGGTGTACAAGGGGCGCTTTTTCGCGCTCCCGCAGTCGCCCCAGATGTTCAAGCAGCTCCTGATGGTCTCTGGATTCGACCGCTACTTCCAGATCGTGCGCTGCTTCCGGGACGAGGACCTGCGGGCGGACCGACAGCCCGAGTTTACCCAGATCGACATCGAGATGAGCTTCATCCGGCGCGACGAGCTGTTCGAGATCAATGAGGCCATGCTCGCGGAGATCTTCGCCCTGATCGGCGTCGAGGTGGAGCGGCCTTTCCTGCGCCTGACCTATGAGGAGGCCATGTCCCGGTTCGGATCAGACAAGCCGGACCTGCGCTTCGGCCTCGAGATCCAGGACCTGAGCGAGGCCGTGGCCAAGACCGGCTCCGAGCTGCTGCAGAAGGCCATGGCCGCCGGCAGTGTGCTCAAGGCGCTCAAGGTGGACGGAGGCGGGGGGCTGTCCCGCAGCCGCCTGGACAAGCTGAACAACAAGGCCCGGGAGCTGGGAGGGAAGGGTGTCATCTGGATCAAACGGGCCGAGGGTTTCAAATCCTCCCTGAAGCTTTTAGAGGCGGGCTTCCAGGCCCTCTGGGAGGCAGCCGGCGCCGGGGACAACGACCTGCTGCTCCTGGTGGCGGACGAGGAACACAAGGCCCTCTCCCTCCTGGGGAACATCCGGCTTGAGTTCAAGCCCGAGGGCCTCTCTGACTCGGGCCTTTATAAATTCCTCTGGGTGACCGACTTCCCGCTCTTCGAATGGAGTGAGGAGGAGCAGCGGCTGACCTCCATGCACCATCCTTTCACCTCACCCCGAGCTGAGGATGTGGCTTTACTGGAGGAAGCGCCGGAGAGGGTCAAGGCCCAGGCCTATGACCTGGTGCTCAACGGGGTGGAGATCGGGGGAGGCTCCATCCGTATCCATGACCTCGAGGTCCAGCGCAGGGTATTCAAGACCCTGGGGCTGACCCCGGAGCAGGCCGAGGCCAAGTTCGGATTCTTCCTCAAGGCCCTGGAGTATGGGGCGCCTCCCCACGGCGGCATCGCCCACGGGTTCGACCGCATCGTGATGCTCCTGGCCGGGGAGGAATCGATACGGGATGTCATCCCCTTCCCCAAGACCACCTCGTCCCTGAGCCTCATGACAGAGTCCCCCTCCGAGGTGGATGACAGGCAGCTCAAGGAGCTGGGCCTCAAGCTGGA
>JAUXEH010000426.1 GCA_030620655.1 Candidatus Aminicenantota bacterium
AGAGACTGCTCCGCCAACCGGCGGTAAAATGGGCGGTCCGCAGCACACGGCGTCACATTCTGAACTGAACGGGGACCTTTTTTATTCAGATGAACCGTAAAATCCTACTGACGGCCATACCCATCCTGGCTCTGTTAACGCTGGGGGGCCTAAACATCTCCCGCAGGATCGTCTGGAAAGCTCCCCATGACGGCGTGGTCTGGCAGCAGAAAGCCGACCGGCTGACCGCAATCCATGTGGAGGAGATGAGCCAGGCCTACCTGGTCGGCATCCGCAAGGGGGATGTCCTCTACCGCATGAGCATCAAGAACCAGCAGCGGTCCGTCAGCACCCCCATCGATGTGACAAAAGTCCTCTGGGAAGCCCGGGTCCTGAACCAGCCGGTCACCTACGAGATCGCCCGGGAAGGACAACTGGTCACCCCCTCCGTCTCCATCGGCCAGAAGGGGACGGATCTCCTCTATTTCTACCTGGCTCTGGTCGGGCTGACCACACTGGTGATCGGCGTCATCGTGTTCCTCACCTCCAAACCCAAACGCCCCTTCACGCTGCCCTACATCTTCTTCTTCCTGGTCTCACTGTCTTTCTACGGTTATCACATCTTTTCCCCCACCGGGCAGATGGATCTTCTGGACAGCACTTTTTACTGGCTGGACAAACTGGCGTTCCTCATATTCCCCCCGCTGCTGCTCCACTTCTTTATCATCTTCCCCCGAAGGAAAAAGATCTTCCGGCAGAAACCCTCCTCGGTCAACATCCTTTACCTTCCTGCCGCAGCCCTGTTCCTGAGCAGGGTGTTCATCCACCTCCCCAACATCTGGAAGCTGAACGACGGATTCATCGTCCGCTTCTACGAGATCTCCGAAAAACTCGACCTGCTCCACTTCGCCTTCTTTTCCCTGGTGGCCTTCGCCGTCATCCTTTTCGATAACCTCAAGGCCTCTCAGATCGTGATCAAGCGGCAGCTGAAGTGGATCGTTTACGGTCTGGGGATCGGGCTTTTGCCTTTCACCGTGTTCTATATCGGGCCGTTCCTGCTGGATCACACACCCCACCGCGTGGCGGAATTCACGGTCATCCTGCAGGCGCTCGTACCCCTCACCTTCACCTATTCCATCTCGCGCTACCGGCTGCTCGACATCGAGGTCATCCTCCGGAAGGCCGTGCCCCTGGTCTTTTCCTACGTGGTCATCGCGCTTCTCTACTTCATCGTCAGCTCCCAGACCAGCATTTTTCCCGAGAACCAGTTCAACGTGCTCATATTGGGCATCCTGGCCATCGTCCTGGGCGCCACGCTGTACACGCCCATCAAAAAGCTCTTCCAGGCCCTGGTGGACCGGGTCATCTACCGCCGCAGCTACAAATACCGCAAGACTCTGCTCACCATAACCCAGGAGCTCAGCCGGGAGCGCGATTTGGGGAAGCTGTCCCAGTCACTGCTGGAACACATCGCCTTTGCGCTCTCCCTGCAGTATATTGCGCTGCTGCTGCCCGTCAGCGGGAAGCGCAGGACGTTTTTCATCCTGGAATCCCGCGGCATAGACGCGACCAAGAACGTCCGGCTGACTCTGGAAGAGGATCTTTTCCTGCATCTCCAGAAACAGGACTACCTCGCGGAGGATTCGCTGGTCGACCGCCGCGAACTCCAGAAAAAATTCAGGAGCCTGGCTTCCTTCCGATTCTTTCACCTCATGCCGCTGCGTGTCGAAGACAAGCTGATCGGATGCCTCGCGATGGGCAAGAAATTCGACAACACCCTGCTCAACTCGGAAGACTGGCAACTCCTGATGACGATCTCCTCGCCCATTGCCCTGGCTCTGGAAAACGCCTATCTCTACAACCAGGCGAACATCCGGGCCATGGAGCTCCAGCGCCTCAAGGACTACAGCGAAAACATCATCGAGAGCCTGACCGTGGGTGTGGCGGTGCTGGATCAGAAAGGGAAGATCATCGGATGGAACCGAGTCATGGAAGAGATCTTTCGGATTAACAAGGACGCGGCCATGGAGAAAAGCTTGGCCGAGGTAGTGGGGGAAAACAACTTCCGGGCCCTCTTCCCACCCGACACTCAGAAGGACTTCCGTCTCCTGAGTGAGAGATCCATCACCATGCCGACGGGTGAGAGTAAGATCTTCGACATCGCCAAGACACCGCTGCTTGACAACCAGAT
>JAUXEH010000193.1 GCA_030620655.1 Candidatus Aminicenantota bacterium
GAGACCCTTGTCTTCCTAAGACCGCTTGGCCTCCGACTTGTTCTCTTTTCCCGCAGATTGGCTTGCCTTTTCCTGATCTGGATGTGTTACACTAGAGCCTACTTCACACCAGAGAGGAAAGAGTGTCACAAATCGACTTGGTCACAGGAGGCGCCGGATTCATCGGCTCCAATCTCGCACACCGCCTCGTTGAAATGGGACGGACGGTACGCGTCCTCGACAACTTTTCCACAGGCCGGCCGGAAAACCTGGCCTCTATCCGTTCCAGCATCGAGCTGATCGAAGGTGACATCCGCGATCTTTCTGTCTTACACGGATGTATGCGGGATGTGGACTGCGTGTTCCATCAGGCCGCCATCCCCTCGGTCCCCCGCTCCATCGAGGACCCCGTGCAGAGCAACGAGAGCAACATCTCGGGGACCCTCAATGTGCTCATCGCCGCCCGGGACGGCGGTGTCCGAAGGCTGGTGTTTGCCAGTTCCTCTTCAGTGTACGGTGACACCCCGGTGCTGCCCAAGAAGGAAGACATGCCTCCCTCCGTGCTTTCCCCCTACGCCCTCAACAAACTCACAGGGGAAACCTACTGCCGGCTATTTTTTTCCCTCTACGGACTCGAGACCATCTCGCTCCGGTACTTCAACGTCTTCGGCCCCCGGCAGAATCCCGACTCCGAGTATGCGGCGGTCATCCCCAAGTTCATCACCGCCTTCCTGGAGGGCCGGTCTCCGGTCATTTACGGGGACGGGGAACAGACCCGGGACTTCACATTCATCGAGAACGTGATTAGCGCCAATATCCTGGCCGCCCAGGCGGCCCGCTGCACGGGCGAGGTCGTGAACATCGCCACCGGAGAGCGCATCAGCCTCAATCAGCTCGTGAAGCACCTGGAGAACATCACCGGGAAGCGGGTCAAGCCGGAGTATGCGGAGACTCGGGCCGGCGATGTCCTTCATTCGCTGGCGGACATCTCGCTGTCCCGAACACTCCTGGGTTATGATGCGTCCGCCGACCTCGAAACCGGCCTTCAGAAAACCCTCGAGTGGTTCCAGGATCCGCGATGAAGGACAGGTATTGACCTGAGACCCGGATTACTCCAGTATCGTCAGCAGTTCCACCTCGAAAACGAGGGTCGCATTGGATCCTATCTGCGTCCCCTGCCCGGCTTCGCCATAGGCCAGTTCCGGAGGTAGCCAGAGCTTCCATTTGGCACCGACCTTCATCAGCTGCAGGGCTTCGGTCCAGCCCGCGATGACCCGGTTGACGGAGAAGATGGCCGGATCCCCTCCCGTGTAGGAGTTATTGAATTCAGTCCCATCCAGAAAGCTGCCGATGTAGTGAACGGACACCCGGTCGGTCGCCTCCGGCTTCGGCCCGTTCCCTTCCCGCAGGACTAGGTACTGCAGCCCGCTGGGCAGCGTGACAACTCCCTCGCGGGTCTTGTTCTCTGCCAGGAAAGCCTCGCCTTCCGCCTTGTTGTTCTCTCCTGTGACCGCCCGTTCATCGGCAAACCGCTCCCGCAGTTGTTCCTGCAGGGCCGCCATGGCCTGCTGCCGCTCCGTCTGATCCAGCAGCGGCTGGTTCTCCAGGAGCACGTCTTCTATGCCCTGGAAAAGGGCCTCCAGGTTGAATTGGGTTTCCTGCTCTTGCAGGTTCCTTCCGACCTCATAGCCGACGGCATAGCTGTAGAGGTCCTGCACGGTCTCGAGATCCGATTTCTGGAGTGTTTTCCTGCCGCAGGCACACAATACCAGAATACCCATAATCACGATCCATAGTTTCTTTGTGTTGTTCACCACTTATACCTCTCATTTCTTTGGCGATTTAGAGTATCCTCCGGCATTATGCCATAAACCAGGGCACCGCAACAAGGCGTACTGAGGATCACGTAAACAGAGATGCTTCCAGGGCTTGCCATTATGGCCCTGCTGGCATAGGATAAACAAAAACCGAGGGAGCGAACAATGAAGAGAAGAGAAGCTCTTGTGGCTCTCGGCTGTGTGTCCCTAGCCGGCACCGGTCTTTTTTCGGCATGCCAAGAAAGGAGTCTGTCCGTGAAAAAGGAGATCAAAACCGACAACGCCCCCCAGGCCATCGGCCCCTATTCCCAAGCCATCGAAGCCAACAGCTTTGTGTTCGCATCCGGTCAGATCGCCATAGATCCGGCCACCGGCAATCTGGATACCGGACTGGGCGTGGAGCAGCAGACCCGACAGGTGCTAAACAACCTCAAGGCCGTTCTGGAGGCCGCCGGGAGTTCCATGGCCAAGGTGGTGAAATGCACGGTCTTCCTGCAGGATCTGAACGATTACGCGGCCATGAACGCGGTGTACGGAGAGTTCTTCCCGGCCCCCTACCCCGCCCGGGCCGCCGTCGAGGTGGCACGCCTGCCCAAAGACGTCAAGGTGGAGATCGAAGCCATCGCGATCAAATAGACCTCATGTTGTCTCTCGGAGGAGAGAAATCAGTAGAAGAAACGTCCCTTCCCCTTGCGGGCGATCCGAATGTTTTCTCCCTGGAGAAGCGTCTGCGAGTATACGGATTCCAGGTTTTTCCCCTGCCGCTCCCAGACCAGGTTCTCTCTCACGTTGCGCAGCGCCGCCCGTCCCATCCTGCTCCGCAGGCCGGGGGCGGAGGCGAACCTGTCAAGGGCCGCCTTTAGATCGCCGACGATTTGCCGGGGGGTCTCCCACGCGATCGTGACACCCCACTCCTCCTCGACAAAGACATGCGCTCCGCTCCCCCGGAACGTCACAACCGGAACCCCTGCCGCCATGGCGTCCACACACAGCGAGGACGTATCCGCATCAAAATCAGGTGCGATGAATACGTGAGTCTGTTTCAGTTTATCCTGAAGATCGGCGCGCGGCATCCAGTCCCACAGCTCGATATGCGAACCCAGGGACAGCTCGCGCATGAGGCGCCCTATGCGTTCGTCCTGCCAGCCCTTGCCGACAACGGCCAATTCCGCGGACGTGTGCTGTCGCGAAAACTCGAAAAAGGCCTGGATGAGCAGGAGGTATCCGTCCGGGACGCTGAAGTCTCCCGCGGCCAGTACCGAAAACTCACCCCGGGATTCTGAGAGTGAGGCGGCGCTGACCATCCGGTTCTTGGAGATCCCGCCGCCCGGGAAAAAAAAGATCCGGTCCTTGACCTCATGCGGGAAGCTTTTCACCGCCTCCGGGGCGTTGTCGCTGAGCAGCAGGGCGCTGGTCTTGGGATATCCGCGGCGGCGCAGGCGCCTGAAAGCACCCGTCTGCTGCAGGATCCAGTTCAGCCGCCCTCCCAACCGGCCGGGAGACGTCTGTTTAGCGCCGGCCCCATTCCGGGGCGGCCTGATCTCCGAGTTCACTGGACCCCACAGGCTCGGCACCGGGAGCGCGGTGCTCAGCAGGGACGGTGTGTAAGCGGAGCGCGGCGACAGGTGATGAACTGCATCGAACGCCTTTTCTTCATGCAGGGAACGAGCTGTCTGGAGGGCGCGTTTTTCCCAGAAATATAAAATCGCCTCGCGGGCCCCTTCCTGCCCTGGAAACCGGCTCTGCCAGGGAGGCGGATCCACGAAATGGAACTTGACCTGAGGCAGGGCCCCGTGGCTCAGGGACTCCAGAATATCCTCATGATTCCCTGAGTGAGTGAGGACGGACACGTCACAGAAACGGCTCAGCTGTTCCACCAGGTTCCATCCGTCGGTCGCTCCCGATCGGAAAGAGCCTTTGGATTCTACCGGGCCAATATCATAGGCGGTGACAAGAACTCGCAGCGGCATACTGAAAACTCCTCGATCTTCTGTTTTCTATTATATACTCTCGTTCCTGTCAGGGGAAGGCAATCGCCTCTGGGGAGGATAAAGGCGGTGAGATACCGCTCACCCCCTGGGATGACACCCCTCCTCTTCGAAGAACCATGCCCGCTCTCCTCCGGCCTATCGAGGCTTGACAATCATTCCCCGAAGACATATACAGAAAACGGCAATGGACACACGCTGGCGCATCGGGATCGACACCGGGGGAACATTCACGGATTTTGTCTTCTATCACGGGGGCCGGATATCCATCCACAAGGTCCCCTCCACCCCGGATAACCCGGCCGAGGCCATCCTGCGGGGGCTGAGAGAGGCGGCAGACCCGCAGGCTCCCACCTTCATCGTCCACGGGACCACGGTGGCCACCAATGCCCTGCTGGAACGGAAAGGAGGCAGGATCGCGCTGCTCACGACCACAGGCTTCGAGGATGTCCTGTTCATCGCCCGTCAGACGCGGCGGGACCTTTACCGCCTGACTGGAGAAACCCGAATCCCGCTCCTGCCTCGAACCCATTGCTTCGGTATCAATGAAAGGACCGCTGCAGGAGGCAAAATCCTGGCACGGGTCTCTCCCACCGAGATCAGAGAACTGGTCCCACGGCTGAGACGACTGCGTGTCGATGCGGTGGCAATCTGCCTCATCCACTCCTATGCCAATCCGAACAACGAAGACCGGGTAGCCCAGGTTCTGGAGAAAGCCGGATTCCAGACCTCTGTCTCCAACCGCATCCTTCCGGAACACAGGGAATACGAACGGACCACGGTGACGGCGGTCAACGCCTACCTGATGCCCGTGATCAGCCGTTACCTGGATGCGCTCGAGCAGGAGCTGGACCGGGCAGATCTCCGCATCATGCAGTCCAACGAAGGCCACATCTCGCCGGCCACGGCCAAGACCGAACCCATCCGGACCGCCCTCTCAGGTCCTGCGGGCGGGGTGGTAGCTGCCTTTCATGTGGCCAAGGCCTCCGGTTATCCCAACATCATCACGTTTGACATGGGGGGGACCTCCTCGGATGTTTCTCTGGTACCGGGACACATCCAGCGTACGCATCAGGGCCGCGTCGGCGAGTTCCCCATACGGCTCCCCATGATCGACATCCACACGGTGGGAGCGGGCGGAGGTTCCATTGTCTTTGTGGACAGTGGAGGCGCCCTGCGCGTGGGGCCGCAAAGTGCCGGGGCCCGGCCGGGTCCGGCATGCTACGGCCGGGGCACCCAGGCGACGGTCACGGATGCCAACCTCGTGCTGGGCCGGTTGGCCCCCGATTATTTCCTGGGAGGCAACATGAGGCTGATCCCCGATCGCAGCCACCAGGCGGTGGGCCGCATCGCAGAACGGATCGGCCGATCCGTGCGGGATACGGCAGCCGGGATCATCGAGATAGCCAATGCCAACATGGAGAAGGCCATCCGGGTTATCTCCATAGAGAGGGGCATCGATCCACGGCGCTTCGCGCTGCTGTCTTTCGGGGGGGCCGGGGGGATGCACGCCGCGGAGATCGCGTCCCACCTGGACATCGGAACCGTCATCATCCCCAAGAATGCGGGCGTGCTATCCGCCCTGGGGCTGCTGCTGGCAGACTCCATCAAGGACTATTCACTGTCTATGCTGCGGCCGGCCCACACCGCCGATCCGGAAGCGCTCGAGAAAAGTTTTGATCGCCTGACCCGAACAGGCCGGGAGGAAATGCGGGGCGAGGGATTTCCCGACTCGCGGATCTCGGTACACCGGGCCATCGACCTCCGCTACCTGGGGCAGTCGCATGAGATCACCCTGCCTTTTCGGGGGCATGACTCATTTATCGGGGATTTCCACAAATCCCACCAGACACTCTATGCCTACCATCATCCCCAACAGCCGGTGGAGATCGTGAACCTCCGTGTAAAGACCGTGGGGAGAAGCCGGAGGATAAAGCTTACACGGCATCCTATGGCGGGCAAGGATCCGAAAGCCGCTTTCCTGCACAGACAGGACATTGTTTTCACGAACAGAACCTACCGGGCCTCGGTGTTCGACCGTGAGCTCCTCGAACCCGGCAACACGGCGCCGGGCCCGGCCCTGATCGTGGATCGCGAATCCACGACCCTGCTGCCGCCCGGC
>JAUXEH010000006.1 GCA_030620655.1 Candidatus Aminicenantota bacterium
TCTGGCCGTAGATCTGTTTGACGACCTCCAGGAGGTCGAGGTTTTTTTCGACAGTGAGCAGGGGGATCTTTTTTTCGTTGGCGATGACGGTAAACCGGTTGTCTGTGTTGCCGTCCTTGTTCACGATCAGGAAGTCGGAGTTCGGTGCCACCGCGTCGATGCTGAGCTCATCGGTGTTGTCACCCGGATCGGCTCCCTGGGCACGGCGTTTCATGCCTCCGATGTGGACACCGATGAGGGAGATTCCCTGGCTGCGTGCGGCCTGGATCAACTCTGAGGTCCTTTCCAGTTCGTCATCGACGTATATGCCCGCAGCCCCCATGCCCTTGAGGCTGGCCCCCATGATGATCATGATCGACTTGAACGGCCGGCCCGCGTCCGCTGCCGCCTGCAGGTCCTCCGGTGTCGCCTCCAGGATCAGCTCATAGGCCGGCGTCGGATGCTCGAGTTTGGCGCGCATGAAAATGGCCTTGAGCAGGCTCGAATCGGGACTCTGGCCACAGGTTGTGAGCAGCACGGGGAGTTCGGCTCGAGGCGCATCTCCCTGGGCGGCGTGCATGAGGAGCCCCCCTCCTGTGATCAGCGTGACAGTGCAGATGAAAATGCCGAGAAGGTTCTTTTTCATTTTAGTCCTCGTGATGTCAGGATGAATAACCGCTTCTTCTATCCTAGTAAAAAGTGGAAGGGACGTCAACACGGGATGGGGATGCCGTAGGGGCCGTCCGGGAGGACCGCCACCGAGGGCCGGCGCCCCAGCTTCGCCTCAAGCGTCCGGACCGCTAGATCGATCGATCCTTGGAGGAGCGTCCCCAGGTCTGGGGCGTCGGGGACCAGCGTGCGGGCATCGGTCCCGGGAAGCCATGCGAAGTCGGAGGGTGCTATGTCCTGCGTGCAGTAGACCAGGTTTTCGGGCGGCGTGATCAGGAACAGGCGGGACCACATCTGCGCCTCCCACTGCTCCGGCACGAACGTCCAGTCGGGATCGAGGATCGCCTCCAGATACTCGTACGGGCCGATCTCTCCCAGGAGCCGCATCATGGCCTGGTACTGGGCCCCGCCGATGGGATCGCTGTCCGGATGAAGCCCCGCCAGGATGCACACACCGCCGGGTTCCAGGACGGGCGCGCACACCAGGCCGCCTTTGGCCGCCTGGTAGTGATTGATCCCGACGAATCCTCCGTGTGTTACTACGAGGTCGTATTTCCTGTCCACAGGAATGCCGGCGTAGGTTTTGAGTTTGTGGAAGGCCTCGAGGTGGGCATGCTCCATGTCGCCTGCGAAAACGCCGGTCATGCGGTATGAGGAATCCAGGGTGACATTGACGATCATGTCGCAGCCGGCCATGCGGGCCACCGCCAGGGCCTCCTCATGCACGGGATTCCCCTCAAGGACCAGGTCGGCCGCCTGCGGGGAAGAAAGGATGGGGCCGGCGTGCAGGATGTGGATCGATTCCTCGGCCAGGAGACCGGGGCAGATGGATTTGCGGCCCCCCGAGACACCGGCCATGAAATGGCTCTCCACCAGGCCGGTCAGGATCTTGATATCGCTCTCCATGTACACTCGGTTAATCAGGGCGTCGCCTCCCATTTCCGTGCGCCCGACACACACCATCGCGTCCTTCCTGCGGCAGTCATGGCTGTGGATGGGGATGCCGAGGGCTAAGATCCGGGGATCGAGCAACGTGCGCAGGGACTCATCACTCATGGCATGATGGGTACCGGTGGCCACCAGCAGCCGGATGCGCCGCGGCGCGAGGCCGGCCTCCATCATCTCGTCGAGCAGGGGGAACAGGATCCCGGCCTCGCCGGAATAGGGTACGGGACGCGTGTCGTCGGAGATGACCACCACGGCCGTGGCCTCCGGATCGGCGGCCAGCCTGCTGCGCACGATGTGAGACAGGGGCGGGCTGTCGATGGGTTCCCGGAGGGCCTGCCGGATGGCCTGTGCGGGATTCTCGAGCGGTTCGGCCTGCCCCATGGACAGGATCTCCGCGTGGGCCGGGACCCGCAGCGGGACCTTGATCCGCCCGAAGTCAAAGAGGATCTCCTGGGGAATGCTCATGATGTTCCCGAGGTCATGGCCCTGATCCGGGACAGATCTCCCGTGTGGGCCGCCTCCAGGATCGGGCCCATGTATTCGTCGACCAGTGCGGCAGAGAGCGGCACGGGCATGTTCTTCAGCTTCATGTCTAGCTGGGGATCCTTGGCGGCCTCCAGTGCCCTGGCGAGGTGAGCCTCGGTCATGCCCGGGACCTGTTTCAGGTGGGTGGGATAGCCGACCCTGCGGCTGAAGGCCATGAGCCCGCGGGCCACGGCCTCTCCCAGTTCGCGTCCGGAAAGGGCGGCCGCGCCTTGCGCGATCAGATCGTACCGGAGGAGGAGTGCGGCCAGCTTTTTCAGGTGTCTCTGTATGGCCGGCGCGAAAAACACCGTGTAATAGGGGTTCATGATGGCACAGGCCCGGCCGTGGCTGAGGATGTCCACCAGCGAAAAGCTCGTGAGGTGGCCCCCGTTGGTACCGCCCACCATGACCGCGTAGCCGCCCAGGTCGGCGGCCAGGCCCAGCGCCTCCCTGGCTTCCAGGGCGCCGGGATCTATGAGGGAGCGTTCCAGGTATGCCAGCGTGAGCTCCATGCCGGAGAGGGCGATGTCCTCTGCCAGGTCGATGATCTCCGGAGGGGCTCCGTAGTATACCTCCAGGCAGTGGGAAAGCCCGTCAAAGGCCCCGTCCAGGGTGAAGTCGGGCGACATGCTCGCAGTCAAGCTGTAGTCGAACAGGCATCGCGGCGGGATTATGGCGTCGTCCACGATGAGTTTTTTCTGATGGGCGGCAAGGTCCGTGATGTTGGAGTATTTCGTGAGGTGGGCCGAGGACCCGGACGCGGTCTGAAGCCCTATGCAGGGCCGCATCGTGTTCCCTGTGGCCCGGATTCTCTCCGTCACCTGGCCGGTGCCGAAGTAATCGTCGAAGTCGCCTCCCAGGTCAGCCAGGACCACTGCGGCCTTGGCCGCGTCGATCCCCGATCCGCCCGAGGCTGCCAGCACAAAACCCGGGCCACCGTCCTTGACGGCCTGCCGCATGCGCAGCACGTCTTCACGTGGTGTGTTGGGGCGGGCGGACGCCGTCTGTCCGGCGATCTCGACCCCGGCTCTGTTCAGCGAATTCACTATGGTGGTGTAACTTTCCGGGTCGCGGCGGTCCAGGCTGGTGATGAGCAGAACCCGTGAGCCAAAGGGAGCGGCCAGCTCGCCGATCCGGTCGAGGCATCCCAATCCGTACACGTAATCGCTGCCCTTGAATTCATCGATCAGTTCCCGTGCATGATTCTTGAGTTCTTTCATAGTACAATTCTAGCTAAAAATGGGAACATAAAAAAGGGGACAGGCACAAAATAAAGGGGACAGGTACATTTAAAGCTTTAAATGTACCTGTCCCCTTTATTTTGTTCCATCTTTTTGGGGCCTGTCCCCAATTTCTTAGAAGTCCTGGTGTTCGGTGCGGCGGATGATCTCGTTCTGCAGGTCCGGGTTAAGGTCACAGAAGTAGTCGCTGTAGCCGGCCACGCGCACAATCAGGTCGCGGTACTTTTCCGGATGCTGCTGCGCGTCACGCAGAGTGTCCGCCTTGACCACGTTCATCTGAATGTGATGGCCGTCCATGCTGAAGTAGGAGCGCACCAGGTGGGCCAGGCTGTCGATCCCTTCATCGTCCTCGAGCAGCTGCGGGTTGAACTTCTGGTTGAGCAATGTGCCGCCGGTGCGGACATGGTCGATCTTGGCCGCAGACTTGATCACGGCCGTGGGCCCGTGCCGGTCTGAGCCCTGGACCGGCGAGATACCCTCGGATAGAGGCTGGTGTGCCCTGCGGCCGTCGGCCGAGGCCCCCAGCATGCGCCCGAAGTAGACATGCACCGTGGTGGGCAGCAGGTTGATGCGGTAGGCGCCGCCCTTTGTGTTGGGCCGCCCATTGACCGAGTCGTAGTAGATCTCGAAGATCTCCCGCATCACATCGTCGGCATAGTCCTCGTCGTTGCCGAATTTGGGCGTCTTGTTCAAAAACTGCTGACGCAGGGGTTCCTCACCCTCGAAGTCCTTGTCCAGCACTTCCAGCAGGCGCGCCATCGAAAGCTTCTCCTGATCGAACACATTGTGTTTGATGGAGACGAGCGTGTCCGAGATGGAGCCCAGGCCCACACCCTGGATGTAGGTGGTGTTGTAACGCGGGCCGCCGTCGTGATAATCCTTTCCCTTTGCGATGCAGTCGTCGATAAGCAGCGACAAAAAGGGAGCGGGGATGTGTTCGGCATACAGGCGCTCTATGATGCTGTTGCCCTCGATCTTTATGTCCACGAAGTGGCGAACCTGCTTCCGGAACGCCTCCATGAGCTCCTCGAACGAGCCGAATTCCAGGGGGTCGCCGGTTTCGATGCCGATTGCCTTCCCGGTCAGCGGGTCCACGCCGTTGTGCAGGGTGATCTCCAGCACCTTGGGCAGGTTGAAGTACCCGGTCAGGGTGTAGTTTTCCTTCCCGAAGGCCCCGGACTCCACACACCCGCTGGCCCCGCCGTTGCGGGCGTCTTCCACGGATTTTCCCTGGCGCATGAGCTCCTGGACGATGACATCGGTGTTGAATATGGACGGCTGGCCGAAGCCGGTCTTGATGATTTTCAGGGCCCGCTTGAGGAAGCGGTCCGGGCTCTTCTTGCTGATCTGCACCATGGCGGAGGGCTGCAGGATGCGCATCTCCTCGATCACATCCAGGATGAGGTAGGAGAGGTCGTTGACCCCGTCGGAGCCGTCCTCCTTCACTCCTCCCGTGTTGATGAGCGCGAAGTCCGTGTAGGTGCCGCTCTCCTCGGCCGTGACCCCGACCTTGGGTGGGGCGGGCTGGTTGTTGAACTTGACCCAGAACGCCTGCAGGAGCTCCCGGGCATGTTCCTTGCTCAGTGTGCCTTCGACCAGCCCCTGTTCGTAGAACGGAGACAGGTGCTGGTCCAGGCGTCCGGGATTGAACGAGTCCCAGCCGTTGAGCTCGGTAATCACACCCAGGTGCACGAACCAGTAGTACTGGAGCGCCTCCCGGAAATCCCGGGGAGCATTCGCCGGAACTCGGCCGCACACCTCGGCGATCCTCTCCAGCTCCGCCTTCCTCTGCGGGTCGCTCTCCTCCGCGGCCAGTTCCCGGGCCTTTTCGCTGTGCCGCTCGCCGAACCGGATGAGCGCGTCGGCCGCAATGTCCATGGCCCTCAGTTCCTCGCGCCGGGAGAAGGCTTCCGGGTCGTTCAGCTGGTCCAGCGACTCCAGGCTCCTCAGGATGTCCTGCTTGAAATCCAGCATGCCCTTGCGGTAGATCTTCCCGTCCAGCACGGTGTGTCCCGGCGCCCTCTGCTCCATGAACTCGGTGAACACTCCTGCCGCAAAGGCCTCCTTCCAGCTATCCGACACATGCATAAAGATACGATCGCGGATGGACCGCCCCCTCCAGAAGGGGATGATGTCGTTTTCATAGATCTCCTGGGTCTCATGGTCCACGGTGTAGGAGATCCTTTCCCGTGTGTCTAGAATTTCCAGGTCCTGTCGGCTGTGCACCGTGATCTCCGGGTAGGTGGGCGTGGCCCTTGGGGTATGGCCCCGCTCGCCCACGATCAGCTCCCCCTCGTTGAACTCGACGGCCTTGTTCTCGAGTATGTACTGGAAGGCCTTGGCCCGCGCCACCGGTGTGGAGAGCCCCCTGGCTTGGTCACTCCGATAAAACTCGGTGATGAGCCGGGCGCGCTCCACGGAGATCGAGGGTTTGGTCTCACGGCTCTGCTCCCTGAGTTTGCGGATGCGTTCGTTCATGGTTATCCTCCGATTCTTACCCTGAAGCCCCGATCTTCCAGGACTGCCCGCATGCCGGCCATCGTGTCCTCGGATGGCGGCTCGGCATCGGGGTTCGGGCAGGAAATGTCCAAGTTCTTGTATTTCTGGCTTCCCATGCTGTGAAAGGGAAGCAGGCTGATGTCTCTGATGACGGGCAGGGAGGCCAGGAACTCGGCCATCCGGCGGGTGTGGTCGATGTTGTCGTTGACACCCGTGACCACCGGGACCCGGATCTGGATCCGGCTGTCTGTCTCAGCCAGGCGGCGCAGGTTGTCCAGGATGACCTCATTGGAGACACCGGTCATCTCCCGGTGTTTTGCCGGGTCCATGTGCTTGAGGTCATAGAAGAAGAGGTCGACCGCATCCCGGATTCCCTCCAGGCGCTCATAGGGGGCGTGACCGGAGGTGTCGACCACGGTGTGCAGATTGTCCTTCCGGCACTCCTCCAGCAGAGCGGCCAGGAACTCGATCTGCTGGAGGGGTTCCCCGCCGGAGAAGGTCACACCGCCTCCGGAGCGCTCGTAGAAGATGCGGTCTTTCCGGACTTCCCGCATGACCTCATCTACGGTCCGGGTCTCGCCCACCACTTCAAGGGCCTCGGTGGGGCACGCCTCGGCGCACCGGCCGAGTACGCGGCAGCGGTCTCGGTCGACGCGGATCCGGCCGTCCGGCTTGGAGAGCGCCTTCTCCGGGCAGCCCGCGAGACACAGGTCGCAGTCGTCCAGGCAGCGGTTGGGCTTGAGGATGAGCTCGGGCTCGGATGCGATCCCTTCCGGGTTGTGGCACCACCAGCACCGGAGGGGACAGCCCTTGAAGAACAGGGTGGTGCGGATTCCGGGCCCGTCGTGTATGGCGTAGCGCTTGATGTCAAAGAGTGTTCCCTGGTTCATCTTCGTCCCGGCCTCATTCGAGAGAAGGCGAAGGATAAAGACCCTCTCTCTGATATGTAATATATCAGCTTACATGGGGAAAAGCAACAAATAATTGTGTGTTGACAGGCACGGCCCGATGATTCTATAGTGATGTACGCTCATGGAGGGCCATCAATGAAGACCACAGCATGGAAGACACTTTGGATCATGGGGCTTTTTCTCGTGGCGATCTTCCTCCCCCAGTGCCGGACTCAACCGGCCGAGGAAGAAGCGAGTCTCTCCCAGGGGAAGGTGAAAATGGATCTATTCAAGGAAGATTTCGGCCGACTGCCGGACGGAACGCCGGTGGAGCTTTACACCCTCAACAATTCCCACGGCCTGCGGGCCCGGATCATGACATACGGCGCCATCGTGGTGTCGCTGGAGGTGCCGGACCGCGATGGAAACCTCGCCGACATCACGCTCGGCTATGATTCATTAGACGGATATCTGGAGACCACCCCCTACTTCGGCGCGGTCGTGGGCCGCTACGGCAACCGCATCGCCAAGGCGAAATTCACGCTGGATGGCGTGGAGTACACCCTGGCCGCCAACAACGGCGAAAACCACCTGCACGGGGGTCTCAAGGGCTTCGATAAGGTCATGTGGGCGGCCGAACCGGTCCGCGAGGAAGCGGCCGTGGGCGTCAAGCTGAGCTACCTCAGCCCGGACGGAGAAGAAGGATATCCCGGGAACCTCTCCTGTGTCGTGACCTACTGGATAACGGAGGACAACGAGCTCAAGATCACCTACCAGGCCACGACCGACAAGGCCACTCCCGTGAACCTCACGCATCACAGCTACTTCAACCTGGCCGGCCAGGGCAGGGGAGACATCCTGGGGCACGAGCTTATTCTCGAGGCGGACCGCTACACGCCGGTGGACGAAGGCCTCATCCCCTTCGGAGAGCTACGCCCCGTGGCCGGGACGCCGTTCGATTTCACCTCACCTCACACCATCGGCGCACGCATCGCCCAAGTCCACGGCGGCTATGACCACAATTTCGTGCTCCGCAGCGGAGGCGGGGAGCCGGCTCGAGTCGCCCAGGTATTCGAGCCGACGAGCGGCCGGGTCATGGAGGTCTTCACCACCGAGCCCGGCATCCAGTTCTATACCGGCAACTTCCTGGACGGGTCCATCACCGGCAAAGTGGGGCGTGTGTATAACAAATACTACGGTTTCTGCCTGGAGACCCAGCATTTTCCCGACTCCCCCAACCAGCCCGACTTCCCCTCCACCATCCTGCGCCCGGGCGAGACCTACCAGACCCTCACGGTATACAAGTTCTCTATCCGAGAGTAAGAACCGTCGCCTGCAGAGCCGCCTCTCTGCGTCGAAACTGCCCGGAGCGGTTTTCTGGCTCAGGACCTGGGTGTATCCGTATAAGCCCATGGATGGCCGGGCCGATCTTCTACTCTGCTGAACAGGCTTGGTCTTTGATTTCTGAGCCATGGGGTGGCTGGGCGGATCTTCAACTCATCTGTACAAGCCTGGTTATTAATCTCTGAGCCATGGGGTGGTTGGGCGGGTCTTCGCGAAGGGATTAATAACCAGGCCTAAGCAGATGAAAAAAGGGTTTCCATACCCCATGCTCTTTGATATATTAACTCCGACAACATGATATCTGATATATTCAAGACCGTATCGTTTGACACCCCACCTCAAAGGAGCCCTGCATGAATAAGTATATCCTCATCATTCTCGTTTATCTCGCCGGCTTGACCATCATGAATTTCTGGAAGTCGCGTAAGGTCAAGAGCCAGGACGAAATGATGCTGGCCGGCCGCCAGATCCCCATGATGAAGATGGTATTTACCCTGATCTGCACATGGATCGGCTCGGGGACCTTCATCTCCGGCGCCGAATTCGCCGCCAAGGCGGGCTGGAGCGCCATGTGGCAGGTGGCCGGCGTGGGGGTGGGGATCATCATCATCTACTTCCTCTCCAGCAAGATCCGCACCTTCGGCCAGTACACGGTGGGGGACATCCTCGAGGTCCGCTACGGCCCGGTCGCCCGCGTGGTGGGAGCGTTCGCCATCATCATCAGCTTCACCACCATCGTCAGCTATCAGTTCAAGGCCGGGGGATACATCCTGAACGTCGTGTCCGACGGGCAGATCACGACCCAGCAGGGCGTCTTTTTCGCCTTCCTGTTCGTCACCGTCTTCACCATGATCGGCGGGATGGTGGCCATCGCCAACACCGACCTGCCCAACGGGATCGTCATCGTGAGCGCCCTGGTCATCTCCACGCCGCTCGTGATCATGGAGGTGATGGGCTCGGGACTCTTCCGGTACCTTCCTCTGAATGAATTCAACAACCTGGTTGCGACCGCGCCGGATCAGGTGGCCTATGCCCTGCCCGAGACCCACAGGGCGATATTCAATCCCACCTTCACCTATAATCCTCCCCTCAAGATCCTTGCCATGGGGATCTCCACCATGCTCCTGCTCCTGGGTGTGCAGAGCCTCTACCAGAAATTCTACTCGGCCCGCAGTGCCCGGGAGGCCCGCAAGGCAGCCGGCATCTGGGTGTTCGGGACCCTGCTCCTCGAATCCGTGGCCGTGATCGTGGCCATCTTCGCCACGGCCCATTTCGCCAACAAGCTGTTCATCGCCCAACCCGCCTTCGACCATGCCGAGGTCATCCTGCGGGCGGCCCGGGAGATGCTGCCGCCGGTGGTCGGGGTCCTGCTCCTGGGGGCGGCCACGGTCGTGGTCATCTCCACCGGCATGAACTACCTGCTCTCCCCTACCACCACGTTGATCCACGACATCCTGCAGCGCTTCTTCGGCAAGAAAGAGAAGCAGGAGGTGGAGAAGGCGGCCGAGGGCACCGGCATCCGCTGGCCGCTTGTCATCGCGGCCGCCGCCCTGGTCGTTTCCTTTTTCCTGCCCTGGTTCAAGCTCACCGGCGCATCCTATGCCGGATTCGCGGTGGGCTCCTTCCTCAGCACATCCGGCGCCCTGGAAGCGGGTTTCCTCAGCTGGATCTTCCAGCTCCTGGTCTTGCTCATCCCGATCTCCGCTGCCCTGGTGATCGTGCTGGTGGTGCTGCGCCGCAAGACCGAGGTGGTGGCCCTGGTTTCCGGGCTTCTGCCCTTCGTGACGCTGATCATCATCCTCTTCAACAGCAGCCAGGTCCTGGATCAGCTGGGCATCGGCGTATATCTGGCTATGGTGGCCGGGCTGGCCTCTGTCATCTACCGCACCTCGATCCGGCTCGACTCCGAAAAACGGACGGTCCTGCTGCAGAAGTTCCTGATCGTCCTGGTCGGGGTCTTCGCCTACTTGATGGCGACCCAGATGCTGTCGGTTATGGAGAACGCCCTCTTCGCCTACACCATCTACGGCGTGGCCATCACCCCGGTGCTGATCGCGGCCCTGGTCTGGAAGCGGGTCACGAAGGCGGCGGGCCTGGTGTCGATCGTCTCGGCCACTATGGTCACCATCGCATTGAAGCTGGCCGGGTCGATCTGGCCGTCCATAATGAAGCCGGCCGGCAATCCCAACGCCGACCCCTTCGGGATACCGATCCTGTATCCGGCCCTGGCTGTCTCCCTGCTGGCGCTCTTCATCATCACCCCCCTGACCAAGAAGCCGTCCAAGGAGGTCCTGGCCAAGCTCTTCCCGGAGGAGAAAGCCGAGTAAACGGCACAGGAGGGAGATGGCTAAGAAGAGCATTCTGAACCTGACTTCTCTCAAGGATCAGGTCTACGAATACATCCGCCTCCAGATGAAGGTCGGGAAGCTCAAACCCGGCGACTCGATCGACATGAACGCCTTCAGCCAGAAGTTGGGCGTGAGCAAGACCCCGCTGCGGGATGCTCTCATTCGGCTCGAGATGGAAGGCTTTGTCCGGATCCTGCCCCGGCGGGGCGTCATCGTCAACGAGCTCACGACCCAGGACATCAAGGACTATTACCAGATCCTGGGGGCCCTGGAGAGCACGGCCATCATCGCCGCCGCGCCGCACTTTTCAGGATCCGGAGTTAAAAAGATGGAAAAGCTCAACGAGGGCATGCGGCTCGCCCTGGAGCGGGACGACTTCAACGCCTATTACGAGAATAACCTCCGGTTCCACGACATCTTCCTCACCCTCTCCGGCAACAGGCAGCTGCGCGACACGGCCGACGTCCTGAAGAAGCGGCTGTACGATTTCCCGCGCCGCGCCGGATATGTGCGGGAGTGGGAGGAGCATTCCATCCAGGAGCACAAGGAGCTGATCCGCCTGATCGCGGAGCGAAAATTCCTGGAGGCGGCGAACTTCATTCGCGATGTGCACTGGTCGTTCTCGGTTCAGCAGAAGTTCGTCAAGAAATACTACAAGGCCGGCGATGAATAGGGATGGGCATCTCATAAAAGTTATCGTATGAAAGTCTCATTTTTTATGCTAGACTTGGAGCACTCATGAACGCCGCGCATCTAAAAAGTTCGCATTTTTCCGATTACCTCAAATCCTGCCAGATCATCTATGACCTCAAGTCCGAGACCAAGGTCGAGGCCTTTGAGGAGCTGCTGGATGTTCTCAAGGAAAACAAGCTCATCAAAAACCGGAAGCCGATCCTCACCCGAGTCATCGCCCGGGAACAGCTTGAATCCACCGGCATCGGACACGGGATCGCCCTTCCTCACGCCCGCATGGACACCGGTCAGGACCTGGCCGTGGGCGTGGGCTGGTCGTCGAAAGGCCTGGAGTTTGAAGCCATCGACGGCCAGAAGGTCCACCTCATCATCCTCATCGTGTGGAATCCTGCCATCCCCGGCCTGTTCAACCATGTCTTTGCCGGTATAGCCAAATTCCTGAGCCAGGATAGCTACCGGGACCGGCTGTTTCAGGCAAAGTCCGGGGAGGAACTCTGCGCGATCCTCTCAGAGATCGAGCTGGAACTGCCGGAGATGGAGGACCGCATCATCCACCGGGCCGGGCTTCTGTGGAAGCTCCAGGAGATCGAGCTCCAGAAGAAGAAGGCCTCCCCCAAAGAAGCAGGGAAGCTCCAGGCCCAGTCCGATCTCATCCGCTCCGAACTGGACTCTGCGCTGGTGGAGCGGTTCGACCGCTTCATGGAGCGCTACGGGTTCTCCGTGGCCGAAGTGCAGCACGGCGTGTGCATGGGATGCTACATCAATGTGGCCACCGGCATGGGCTCCGCCATCGAGGGCAGCAACGACATCTACGTGTGTGAGAACTGCGGCAAGTTCCTGGTCGCCTCAAAATCCGAAGAACCGTAGAATCCCTTCAAAAAACAGGATGGTTAGCCAGGGCTGCCCTTCCGGAATTATTCTTCGATCGGCTTGTGGAGCCTTACCGGTTTCTTCGCTCTGCCCCCGGCCCGCAGGTTCAGGATCTCGACCCCCAGGGAAAAGGCCATGGCGAAGTAGATGTAGCCCTTGGGGATGTGCAGATTGAGCCCTTCGCCCATCAGAGAGAATCCCACCAGCAGCAGGAACGCCAGGGCCAGCATCTTGATGGTAGGGTGCCCATCCACGAAGTTTCCGATGAAACGCGCCGAGAGCATCATGATGCCCACGGCGATCACGATGGCCAGGACCATGACAGGGATGTGATCCGCCATGCCCACGGCAGTGATGACCGAATCCAGCGAGAAGATGATGTCCAGCAGCGCGATCTGGATCAGTATGGAGAGGAAGCTGCCGGCCAGCTTTTTCTTGGCCGATTCCTGCTGCCCCTCCAGGCTTTGGTGGATCTCATGCGTGCTCTTGGCCAGCAGGAAGAGCCCCCCGGCCAGCAGGATGATGTCCCGTCCGGATATCTCGTTCTTTAACACCGTGAAGACGGGGGTGGTCAGCGTCATGATCCAGGTCAGGGTGAGAAGCAGCAGGATGCGCATCACCATGGCCAAGGCCAGGCCGATGGTGCGGGCTTTGTTCCTGTGTTCCTTGGGAAGCCTGCCCACCAGCACGGAGATGAACACGATGTTGTCGATGCCCAGGACGACCTCCAGGGCCGTCAGCGTTGCCAGTGCGACCCATGCCTGCGGTTGCGTGATCCATTCCATCATTTTATGCGCTCCGACAGTTTTAAGTCATTGAAATACAATAAAATACATCCTTACTCTAAGCATCTGGCTGCTGCCGAGCCTAACGGATGATCTCGGTGACCAGGGGCGGAAACGAGTAGAGCTTATGCACCGGGTAGGTCTGGGGCGCCCTGCTCCACTGGGGGACGAGGTAGCGGTCGAAGTAGTTCCAGACCAGAAGCCCGTCGTCGCTCTCCGGCTCCAGGAGATAGGAGGCCAAGCTCGCCAGCGGCTGGGCGGTCCGCACCACCAGGGTCCCGGCTCCGAACTCCCGGGACTCGGTCTTGTACTCCCCCGTGACGGTGTTCATGCGGTGTCCCTGATAGAGGCGTTCGGCGCCTTTGAGCTCCGTGACCTGGAAGGACTCCACCTCCAAACGGACCGGCTGCAAGAGCCTCTCCACCACGATCCCATGCTGCTTGAGCTTCTCCAGGACCTCCGGCACCTGCAGCTCGATCAGGTAGGCGGCCGGATAGGGTACGGAACGCTTCGGCAGGAAGTCGGCGTGATAGGGGATGGTGTAGGTCTTCGTCTTGTCGGTCCGGCGCATCCGGGGGCGGGCTCCCTCTCTTTCTTCGATCTCCATCTCGTATCCCAGGATGGTGACCGGATCCTTGAGGGGCTTGACCTCGAATTCCACGGCGAAGGTGTCCAGCTCCGATGGGTCCATGCCCCGCTTGACTGTGGCCAAGTCGGCGTCCCGGATGAGCGTCCGGATCTTGTCCCTCTGGTCATGACAGTAATCCAGGATGGATCTCACATAGTGGTAGTTGCCGTACACCCGGGTCTTGAAGTCGGCATGGGCATAGTTCTCGATCAGGATCGCCATCCGGTTGCGCAGTCCCACATAGTTGGTGACATAGCGCGGCTGATGGCCGAACGTCCGCCAGCCGTTCATCTCGCGGCCCATGAAGTTGCCGTAGGGGATCCCCAGGGTATCGTACTTGTCCTTCAGGTGCTTCTGCAGCGCCGGCATCATGGTGTCCCGCATGTAGGTGAGGATGGCAGTGCTGCCGTTGGGGTTGAGCGGCCAGGAGTAGGTGACCGGCTCTTCGTGGTAGGAACCGTTGGTGGTGTGGCAGTCCACCAGGATCACCGGATCCCAGCGCAGCAGTACATTCTGTATCAGGCCCTGGAGTTCCGGGCTCTCCATTTTCATGCTGTCCCGGTTCAGGTCCAGGTTCTGCCCGTTGGTGCGGACGCCCACTCCCTTCTCAGGGCCGCCCTGGTTGCGTCGGTTGTTTGGGCTTATCTTTTCGTTTCCATCGGCGTTGAAGATGGGGCAGAACAGGATCACGAGCCTGTCCAGATAGGGCGGCTTCTCCTGCTGCAGGATATCGCGGATGAGCATGAGTGATGCCTCTTTGCCTTCCACCTCGCCGGCGTGGATGTTGCCCTGGATGTAGACCACCGCCCGGTCGTCATTGCGAAGATCCAGCGGCGAAGAGGGCACAGGATCGCCGATGATCACCAGCGGGACCTCCCGGCCCTCCGGGCTCACCAGCATGGTCTCTACCCGGATCAGTGGGCTCTGCTCCTGCATCTTGCGGATAAACTCAACGACATCGACATAACGCGAGGTGGCCGTAAAATCGCTCTCCTCGGCAACGGTCAGCGGGGCTTTTTCCTGAGCGGTGCTGACGGATAAACTGACGAGGAAAACGATCGAAACAACCAGAATGCTGATCACGAAATTCTTTTTCATGGTATTTTGCCTTTAAATTCAACTATCGGTTATCGTTAGAAAACCGAGTTTATAAGAAATTTTACACCCAGTCAATCCAGGGGCATCCGCCCACACGGCCTTGCAGTCTCACCCTGAGACTCGAGACCAAAAGGATTCACATTCATCTCATAAGAGACTACAATAGACTTGACAGGGAAAAGGCGATGTTCGGAGTAAGCAGCGAAAAAGAAAGGGCCCTCTTGGCGAAGATGGAAGAGCTGGGCATTGCAGAAAGGGACATCGAAGAGAAGTTCATCCGGTCCTCCGGCCCGGGCGGCCAGCATGTCAACAAGGTCTCCACCGCTGTCTATCTCAAGCACCTCCCCACCGGCATCGCGGTTAAATGCCAGCAGGAGCGGTCCCAGGCGCTCAACCGCTTCCTGGCGCGGCGCATCCTGGTCGATAAGATCGAATCCGGGATCCTGAAGAAAAGGACCGAGAAAGAACAGCGCATCGCCAAGATCCGCCGCCAGAAGAGGAGGCGCTCCAAACGTGCCAAGGACAAGATGCTGGCCGACAAGAAGAAGCAGTCCGTCAAGAAACAGGCACGTGCCTTTAAGCCCGGCCCCGACGACCTCGCATAAAGAGGGTCCTATTCCGCCAGTCGAATGAGCGCGTGCAGCAGCAGGTCCGCACCCTTTTCCAGGTCTTCCCAGAGGATGTTTTCCTGGGGCGAGTGGCTGATCCCATCCACGCAGGGGATAAAGATCATGTTGGAATCGGTCACCGAGGCCAGGATCTGGGCGTCGTGCCCGGCGCCGCTGGAAAGGGTCATGTAGGGGAAACCCAGGTGCTCGCAGGTGTCTTTCAGTAGTGCCAGGAGCCGTTCGGTAGCTCGCACCGGTTCGGTCGCATCCATGGTCCTGGCTTTGAAGGTCAGACCGCGGATGGCGGCCGTGTCCAGGGCCATGGCCATGAGATCTTGCTTCAGCTCCTCCAGGGTTTCCCCGGAAGTGCTCCTGAAATCCAGCGTGAACTCCGCACACCCTGGTACGATGCTGAAGGTCCCGGGAAAGAGCTGGACCCGTCCGAAGGTGATCATGCTGCCGTAGTGCTGTGTGGCCACATACCGGGTGCCCTTCAGCGCGAAATCCGCCAGCCCCAGGAAGGCGTCCTGCCTCAGCTCCAGTGGGGTGGTGCCGGCGTGCCCGGCCTTGCCCGTGAAGCCGCACATCCAATAATTCTTCCCGGCGATAGCGTCTACGATTCCGATAGGCTTCTCTTCGGTCTCCAAAACCTGGCCTTGTTCGATGTGAAGCTCGAGAAAGGCCTCGAGCTCCGGCCTGTCCGTTGCGGCCTGCATGATGCTGTCGAGGGAAAATTCCGTGTTTTTCAGGATGTCGTCCAGAGGCACCCCGAACTGCGTGAGGCCGTTCTCCAGTGCCTCCCGGACCATGGTCCCTGTGAATGCCCGAGAGCCGAGAAAATCCCCGACCAGGTTGCCCTCTTCATCCGTGAAGGCCGCCACCTCCAGGGGCTTGGTAACACGAATCTTCTCGTCCTTTATCACGCGCAGGCACTCCAGCCCGGCCAGTACACCCGCCGGTCCGTCGAACTTCCCGCCGTTTATCACCGAGTCGATGTGCGACCCGGTCATGACGGTCTTCCCCTCTCCCGGCATCCGGCCGAAGATGTTGCCGGCCCCGTCCACCCGGAGCTCCAGGCCGGCGCTTTGGATCATGTCTTTCAGCCATTCGCGAGCCTCGAGATCGGGCTTGCTGAAAGACGGGCGGCTGACACCTGCCTCTTCCGTCGCGCCGATTTTTCCCAGCTCGAGGATGTTCTTCTTTATCCTCTCGATATCGACCTTGATGTCAGTGTCCATACCAATCGGCGTCAGGAAATGAGGGACACCATCTCCCGTACGGCCAGGTCGATCCCCACGATGGCGGACCGGGCCACGATGGAAAAGCCGATGCTTAACTCCTCGATCTCTTCAATTTCCAGGATAGGTTGGAGGTTGTGGTAATCGAGGCCGTGTCCCGCGTGGATGCGGAGGCCGAGTTCGTCCCCGCGGCGGGCGGAGCGTATGATGTCCTCCAGGGCCTTATCCCGATCGGCTTCCGACTCCGCATCGGCGTATGCACCGGTGTTGATCTCGATCATGTCCACGCCCAGTTTATGACACACGGCGATCTGTTCCGTGTCCGGGTCCACGAAGATGCTGACCCGGATCCCGGCCTCCTGGAGCTCCCGGATGTGGGGGCCGAGATGCGCCTGGTGGGTGATGACATCCAGCCCGCCTTCCGTGGTCAGCTCTTCCGGCCGCTCGGGCACCAGCGAAACCACATCCGGTCTTATCTCCCGAGCGATGGCCTTCATCTCTTCCGTGGCGGCCATCTCGATATTGAGCGTTGTCTTGATCGTGCCGCGCAGATGCCTCAGGTCGCGCTCCGTGATGTGCCTCCTGTCGCTGCGTATGTGACAGACGATGCCTTCCGCCCCGGCCTGCTCGGCCAGCAGCGCAGCCAGCACGGGCTCGGGCTCAGTGCTGCGGCGTGCCTCCCGTATGGTGGCGTAATGGTCTACATTGATCGCAAGTTTCATCTCATCCTCCTCCTACTGCCTAAAATCATCCGCCCAGGTGCCGCACGATGGCATCGGCGATATACTGGGCGTGTTTTTCGATCCGTCCCTGGTCCGGCCCCTCCACCATGATCCGTGCGACCGGTTCTGTCCCGGAATACCGCACATTCAGGCGGCCGGAATCCCCCAATTCACCAGCCACATGCTCCATGGCATCGGTGATCTCGGGATAAAGGGAGAATTCCTCCTTTTTGCTGACGCGCACGTTCTGGAGGACCTGTGGGTATTCCTGAAAGCCGGACACGAGCTCCGAGAGCGCGGCCCCGGACACCACCATGGCTTCCAGCATCTTGATACTGGTCAGTATCCCATCTCCGGTCGGGCAGTCGTCCAGCAGGATGGTGTGGCCGGACTGCTCCCCCCCCAGGTTGCTCCCCAGCTTGAGCATGTCCTCCAGGACATACTTGTCACCCACGCGCGAGCGGTACAGCTCCAGCCCCCGGTCCTTGAGCGCCACCCCCAATCCCATGTTGCTCATGATGGTCGCCACCACCGTATCCCTGCTGAGTTTATCCAGGCCCTGCATGTGCCCGGACAGGACAAAGAGGGTGTGGTCGCCGTTTAGGATACGTCCCGTCTCGTCCACCCAGAGAGCTCGGTCGGCGTCCCCATCATAGGCGATCCCCATGTCGGCGCCGGATTCCCTGACCGTCTGAGCCAAGACATCCGGATACAGGGATCCGCATCCCAGGTTGATATTCCTGCCGTCGGGAGCGCAGCCCATGGCCTGTGTCTCGAAGCCCAGGTCCCGCAGGATCCCGGCCGCGAAAGCGGATGCGGCCCCGTTGGAGCAGTCCACCACGACCTTGAGCCGGTGTGGGGAGCGCCCCGGAACAAACCGGCCCTTGAGGAAATCGGCATACACGTCTCGCAGGGATGTCGCCTGGTCGATCGCCAGGTCGGCCGGGACTACATCTCCCTCGGCGTTTCGGATGGCGTCTTCCAGGATGTTCTCCCACTGCTCGCTGATCTTCATGCCCTGGGAGGAGAAGACCTTGATCCCGTTGTCCTGGAAGGGATTGTGGGAAGCGGAAATCACAACGCCGGCCGATATCGAATAAGCCCGGGTCAGGTAGGAGACCGCCGACGTGGGGATCACTCCCGCGGAGATGGGCTCGCCCCCCGCATCCCGGATGCCCTGGAACAGGGCCTTTTCCAGCCACGCTCCCGATTCCCGGGTATCCCGGCCGATCAGGACCTGGGGTGTGAAGCCCTGCTCCTGGAGCAGCCGGACCAGGGCGTCTCCCAATGCGTAGACAGAGCCGTAGTCCAGCGGGTACTCGCCCGCAGCGGCTCGCATCCCATCGGTCCCGAAGAGTTTTGTCATGGAAGGAAGATCTGCTTTCGTTATTTCTTTTTAACAGGAGGGCCGTCTTTCTTCTCGGGAGGCTGTGTCCCCTCTTCGCTCTCCTCTTTTTTGATGATCAAGCGTACCAGAACTTTGGTGTCGGAGTCAACCAGACGGAGGTCGGGATCAGGCAGGATCAAATCCGTCTGGATCGGCTGCGATTCGGTTTTATTGGACAGATCTATAAGGCTGGTCTTGGCTTTCATGTTGTCCTTGATCTTGCTCTCCGGCCCGTAGATCATGATCTCGGGGGGAATGCACTCGAGGGAGACCAGATTATAACCTTCCGGAAGTTCACCGAACCGGTCGGCGACCACCGGGACGAGGATTTCCACGCGCCGTTCCAGTTTCAGCGTCACCATGCTGGGCGAGAGTTCCCTGATTTCTACGCCGGCCGGCAGGCTGACCATGTTGTGGTTCAGCGCGTACTGGGTCTGGTCCAGGGTGGCGTTGGACAGGTCCAGGGCTACTTGCACGTTCTGATCGGTGATATCCGGAAGCCGCCGTATGGAGGTGCGTATGGTGAGATTCACGTAATCCGGTGGTGTTTCTACCAGCAGCAGTTGTTCGGGTCTGTTATGGATCTCCAACGGCACGGTCAGGATCTTCTCGGCTTGGTTCTTTTCCTGGCCGATGAACGCCAGCCAGATGATCATGGCCAGGATTAAGGAAGCGAGCTTGAGTCCCCAGTTCCGGGTAATCAGATTTTGTGAGTTGCTCGGCATGTTTATCCCAGTTGTCCTTGCAGACGGTTCTTAAGCTGTTCCTTGTCCATACCCCGTTCCAGGTTGCCCTCCACGGCCAGACTTATGGTCCCGGTCTCCTCGGAGACGACGATCACGGCGGAATCCGTTTCCAATGAGAGGCCCAGGGCCGCCAGGTGCCGCGTCCGGGTCTTGAAATGCTCGCCCAGGGTGTGCTGGGCCGGCAGGGGCAGGAGGCACGCCGCGGCCACGATCCTGTCTTCTCTGAGTATGGCCGCACCGTCGTGCAGCGGCGAATTGGGGAAAAAGAGGCTGACCAGCAGGTCCTTGGTCATGACCGCTTCCACAGGCGTCCCCCGGTCGGCGTAGCTTTTCAGCGAGACCTCTTTTTCGATCGCGATCAGGGCGCCGATCTTGTGGGCCGCCAGGTAGTCGACAGCCAGGTAGAGGTCCTCATAATGTTCGATCATGGGGCTGCCGGAGAAGCGCTTCCAGAAAGACTGGGAACCCAAGGCCGTGAGAAAACGGCGGATCTCTCCCTGGAAAAGGATGATGATCGCGATGACGAAAAAGTTGGCAAATCCCCGGATGATCTGATGCGAGACATAGAGCTTTCCTATGTCCGTGATCACGAAGAGCAGCAGCACGACCCCCAGGCCGAGGGCCATCTGATAGGCTTTGGTGTCTTTGATCAGCCGGAATAACGAATACAGGATGAAGCTCACCAGCAGGATATCGAGGAAATCCCCCAGGGTGATGCCCTTAAGGGAGTTGATGACATCCGCTATCGTGTTGCTAAGCATGGTGTTCCCTGTTCGCCCTTGCCGGCTCAGCCGACCGGCAGTACGTGGTGTCGGCCATGATGGCCTCAGCCACGATCACTGCCTTTCTTACCGCAGCCACGTCATGCACCCGCAGGATGTGCGCTCCATGCAGCATGCTGATGAGGGCTGATGCGATCGTGCCCTCGAGCAGATCCTCCGGAGGAGCGTCATCCAGGATCCGCTCGAGAAACGATTTCCGCGAAACCCCAACCAAGAGCGGCCGGTCCAGCTCGCCCAGGTACCGGAGGTTCTTCAGGAGGCAGAGGTTATCTTCGTGGCGCTTCCCGAAGCCGATTCCCGGATCGATGATGATGTTGTTGCGCTTAACCCCCAGAGAGGCCGCGGTTTTAATCCGTTCCTCGAAGAACGCCTTGATCTCAGGGAGCAGGTCGTGGTAATGGGGATCGACCTGCATGGTCTTGGGGATTCCCAGCATGTGCATCAGGATGACCGGAACATCGCGTTCGGCAGCCAGGGACAGGATGCGCATATCGAAGCGTCCGGCGCTGATGTCGTTGATGATGTCGGCCCCGGCATCCAGCGCGGCTTCGGCCACATCCGCCTTGGTGGTATCGACCGAGATCAGGATGTCCGAATCCTTCCGGAGCTCCCTGATCACAGGCAGGACGCGGCCCGTTTCTGCCTCCGCAGGGACGGCCTCAGAGCCGGGGCGTGTGCTCTCTCCGCCGATGTCCAGGATGTCGGCCCCCTCCGCGATGAGCCTCCGGCCCTGATCCACGGCCCGGCCGGTGTCGTAAAAGAGACCTCCGTCGGAAAAGGAATCGGGAGTGACGTTGAGGATACCCATAAACCAAGTACGATGGCCCAAGACGAAGTCTCGGCCTCGTGCCCGGATTATGTGCTCTCTTTTCACTGTGTCTCTGGTGTGCTCCCTGTGTTGGGTGTGGATTGAGCCTCTTTATCTTCTTTTCGTTCTGAGTGTGCAGCCGTAATTTCTTCCGGTACAGCCTTGGGCTTGGCTTTGGCTGCCGGCTCGACGGCCTTGGGTTTGGCTTTCTTTTCGGTTTTTTCTTTGGCGGCCTTGACCGGCTTCTTGGGTCTCTTGGGCAGTTCCTTGCCGTCCAGGAGTTTTGCGATCTCGTCGGCGGTCAGAACTTCCTTGTCGAGCAAGGCTTCCGCCATCTTGACCAGGACTTCTCGGTGTTTATCGATAATCGACTGCGCCCGTTCATAGCTGCGGTCGATGATCTTTTTCACCTCTTCGTCGATCTGCTGGGCGGTGCGCTCGCTGTAATTCTTCTGCGTGGTGAGTTCCCGCCCCAGGAACACCACCTCGTCCCGCTCGCCATAGGACAGGGGGCCCAGATCGGACATCCCATAGGTACACACCATTTTGTGCGCGACAGACGTGGCCTTCTCGAAGTCGTTGGCCGCGCCCGTGGTGGTCTTGCCCAGGAAGGTCTGCTCCGCTATCCGACCCGCCATATACACGGACAGCTGGGCCTCGAGATAGCTCTTGGAGAGCGTGTAGCGGTCGTCCAGAGGCAGCTGCTGCGTCAGCCCCAGCGCCATTCCCCGTGGGATGATGGTCACCTTGTGGATGGGATCGGCTTCGGGGATCAGGGCGGCGACCAAGGCGTGGCCGGCCTCGTGATAGGCCGTGCTCTTCTTCTCGTCCTCGCTGATGATCATGCTCTTGCGCTCGACACCCATGAGCACCTTGTCCTTGGCCCTCTCGAAGTCGCGCATGCTGACATCTTCCTGGTCCTCACGGGCGGCCAGGAGCGCGGCCTCGTTGACCATGTTGGCCAGGTCGGCACCGGAAAAGCCCGGCGTGGAGCGGCCCAGGATCTTGAGGTTGACATCCTTGCTCAGCGGGATCGGTTTGACATGCACGCGCAGGATCTCCTCACGGCCCTTCACGTCCGGCATGTTGACCACGATGCGCCGGTCGAAACGGCCCGGCCGCAGCAGGGCGGTGTCCAGGATATCGGGCCGGTTGGTGGCGGCGATCAGGATGACGCCCTCGTTGGAGTCGAACCCGTCCATCTCCACCAGGAGCTGGTTCAGGGTCTGCTCGCGCTCGTCATGCCCTCCTCCCAGTCCGGCACCGCGGTGACGGCCCACAGCGTCGATTTCATCGATGAAGATCAGGCAGGGCGCCTGTTTCTTCCCCTGCTCGAACAGGTCGCGCACACGGGATGCGCCCACGCCCACGAACATCTCCACGAAGTCGGAGCCGCTGATCGAGAAGAACGATACATTGGCCTCTCCGGCCACGGCCCGGGCCAGCAGGGTTTTGCCCGTACCCGGCGCCCCGACCAGGAGCACACCCTTGGGGATGCGGCCCCCGAGTTTCTGGAACTTCTTGGGGTCACGCAGGAACCCGATGATCTCTTGGAGTTCTTCCTTGGCTTCCTCTACACCGGCGACGTCTTTGAAGGTCACCTTTTTCTGGAGACCGGAGAAGAGCTTGGCCCGGCTTTTCCCGAAGGAGAGAGCCTTGTTGCCCCCGGACTGCATCTGCCGCATGAAAAACACCCAGACCAGGACGATCAGGATGAGGGGGAACCAGGTGATAAGATACGAGTACCAGGGATTCTTCTGGCTGTCTTTTACGGTGATGTTGACGTTGTGCTCACGCAGGACCGTGACCAGCCCGTCGAACTGTTCGGGAACCACGGTCTTGAATGCGGTCCCGGTGGCGTATGTCCCTTTGACCAGGCTGCCCTCAATCGTGACCTCGCCGATCTCGTTGGCTTCCACGTCGTTCATGAACTGGCTGAAGGTCACCTCATCACTCACGGCTCCGGGATTCTGGAACACGCTGAAGAGGAGGATGATCAGTATGCCTGCCGCTATCCAGAACAGTATGTTTTTATATGTTTTATTTTGCTTTCTTGGTCGATCCATTCTTTAGGCCTCTACGCCTGCAATTTTAACACATATTCAAATTCGTGTATATTGCAGACAGACTACTTTTTGTAATTTCTCGCCTAATGAATCTATTCATCGGTACTCTTAATCTTACGCGAAACGTCCGCTTAAGGTTGCCTGCCAATCTCACCTTGACTGCATACTTGAGTTCTAGTACCATATGTTGGCCTCTAGGTGGGGCTGTAGTTCAGTTGGGAGAACGCTTGACTGGCAGTCAAGAGGTCGGGAGTTCGAGTCTCCTCAGCTCCACCATATTTCCCCCTATAACACCCTGTTTTCCTTTAAGCACCATTAAGCCAAATTAAGCGGGCTTAAGCACTTTTTGTGACA
>JAUXEH010000167.1 GCA_030620655.1 Candidatus Aminicenantota bacterium
GGGCGGGGGAGCGAGGAAAGCGCTGTAAACCTCGACTTGGGGAAGGTTGGTTGTGTTCATCAGGGGGATCACCAGGGCTGCGATAACAAGGCTGGCATGAAACAGAAAAGCGATGGGAAAGGCGATGGCCTTACGGACCATACCGCCCTGGGCGCGGATAAACGAATCCTGAAACATCTTGGGGGGTTGTTGCTTTTTTTCCGGCTTTGCATGTTCAGCCATTTGCTTACCTCTGATTGGATTAAATCATGTGTCAGTATAAAGCATTGCGACCCTCTTTACAAGCAAAATATCAATTGCGGCCCATGCCTTTTTTGGGCTTGAAAATCTTCTTCCAGAAATGCAGGATGGTGCAGGATTGGTAGATGGAGGAGTAGGTTCCGATGATCACGCCGATCATCATGGTGAAGGCGAAATCGTTGATGACCTCGCCCCCGAACAGGAAGAGTGCGGCCACGGTCAGGAAGGTGGTCCCGGATGTGATGATGGTCCGGCTGAGCGTCTGGTTGATGCTGACGTTCAGGAGGTCTTCGAACTTGTGTTTGCGCATGCCCTTGAGGTTGTCCCGGACGCGGTCGAAGATGACGATGGTGTCGTTGAGAGAATACCCGACCAGCGTCATGATCGCAGCCACCACCGGGAGGTTGAGCTCGCGGTTGGTGAACGAGAATATGGTCATGGTCACCAGCACGTCGTGGAACAGGGTCAGGATGGCCGCCACCCCGTAGGCGTACTGGAAACGGATGCCGATGTAGACCAGCATGCCCAGCATGGCCCAGATGATGGCCTGTGTGGCCTTCTGCCGGAGGTCGTGCCCGACCTGCGGCCCCACCGACTCCCGGGCGAGGACAGCCAGGCGGGTCAGGATGGTGTTCTCCCGCAGGAAGGTGAGGACCTCGGGTGTCATGTCCTGGATCTGTTCCAGCTGGGAGAGATCCTGGATGATCCCCATGAATTCCGGGGAGTTGCGCAGGTCGACCAATGCGGCGGCGATGCCGGCGGCCTGGTCCGGGAACCGAGGTTCCAGCAGGGCGGCCAGGCTGGTCTGGTCGATGGCGTTGAGGTCGATTCCACCTTCCTCGAGCACGCGTTTTTCGTCTTCACCGCGCAGGGCGTTAACGACCTGAGCGGCCAGGTACTCGTGCGCCTCGATGTCCTCTTCACCTTCCCCGGTCTTGGGCATGGCCCGGATGAGGAACTCGCGGCCGGAGGCTCCCACCTCCTGGATCCGGCTCTTATCGATACCGGCCGCGTTCAGTGTGGAGCGCACCTCGGCGATCGGGACCTGGCTGGAGAAGATCACCCGAATCAGGGCGCCGCCCTGGAAGTCGATCCCCTGAGTGATGCCCTTGCCCACGGTGAAGTTCAAGAGGCCCACGACGATGACGGCCCCCGAGACAGCCAGGGCGATGTATTTGTATTTCAGGAACGGGATGTTGGTCTTTTTTAAGAACTGCATTTTAGATACTCAACTTTTCGACTTTTTTTCGCTTGGAGAATGTCAGGTCGAAGATCAGCCTCGACACGAAGATGGCCGTGAACATGCTGGCCGAGATTCCGATGATAATGGTCACGGCGAACCCACGGATAGGCCCGGTACCGAACTGGAAGAGGAAGATGGCCGCAATGATGGTGGTGACATTGGCGTCCAGGATGGTACGGAACGCGCGCGAGAATCCCGAGGAGATCGAGCTCAGCACGCTTTTCCCCTGGGCCAGCTCCTCGCGGATGCGCTCGAAGACCAGGACGTTGGCGTCCACGGCCATGCCCACGGTCAGGATGATACCCGCGATGCCGGGGAGCGTCAGGCTGGCCCCGAAATAAGCCAAGGCGCCCATCAGGATGACGATGTTGAGGGTCAGGGCGAGCACCGCGTTCAGCCCTGCCAGACGATAGTAAAAGACCATGAAGGCCATGACCAGGACCAGGGCCATGAGGATGGAGGTGAGCCCCCGGCGGATGGAGTCCGCGCCCAGAGAGGGGCCGATGGTCCGGTCCTCCAGGTATTTCACACTGGCGGGCATGGCACCGGCCCGGAGCATCATGGCGATGGTATCGGCCTCTTCCATGGTGAAGTTGCCGTGGATCATGGTGCTCGAGGTAGCAGGGATGCGTTCCCGGATGTTGGCCACCTGAATGATCCTCTTGTCCAGGACGATGCACATGGGCTTCCCCACGTTCTCTGCGGTCATCCTTTCGAAGCGCTTGCCCGGGTCGGGGTCCAGCGTGAAGGACACGGCCGGCTTGTTCCACTCGTCCTGGGAGCGGCGGGCGTTGCGCAGGTCGTTCCCGGTGATCTCAGACACGTTCGAGACCAGGTACCAGCCGGCTTCCGTGTGCCCGGGGTCGCCCTGCATCACTTCCATGTCCTCCGGCACTTCACCGCCATAGCCCGCCAGCAGGGTTTCCCTGTCCATGTCGGGACCCGCTTTCACCAGCCGGAACTCCAGCAGGGCCGTGGTCTTCAGGATTTCCTTGACCCTGTCCGGGTCTTCCACCCCCGGAAGCTCCACAATGATGCGGTCCCCGCTCAAGCCCTGCCGCTGGATGGTAGGCTCGGTCAGACCCAGCTCGTCGACGCGGTTCTTGATGGTCTCCAGGGCCTGCTGCACGGACTGGTTTCGCAGGTAGAATTCCGAACCCGACTTGAGGGTCAACAGGAAGGAACCGCCCCGGACCGCGAAGTCCCAGTCGCGGAAGTAGCGGCCCAGCATGTCCCGGATGTCCCGTTCTTTATCAGGGTCGAACTCCTGGATGGCGAACCTGCCGATCTGTCCTTCCAGCTTGGACACGGAGGTGTAGGTGATGTTTTCCTTTTTCAGCTCTTCCCGGAGGCTGAGCACGGACTGGTCTGTCTCGTAATTGATGGCGTCATCGGTCATGACCTGGAGCACCAGGTGCATCCCGCCCTGCAGATCCAGGCCGTAGTGGATTTTCTCGCCGGGGGGATATGCCAGGAACACGGCCAGGGCGATAACCGCCGCGACCAGGATGACTTTCCAACGAAGATCTTTTTTCATGGGCCTTCCTTTTCGTTCAGAATCACTGTGGATTCCCTCTTACCTGAATTATCCAGGCTTCCAGGCTAAATCGGGTTCGAAGATGAGGCTTACTTGGTCTCGGTCTTTTTACCCAGTATTACCGCAATGGCGGTCTTGGTGATGTCGACCTTGGTGTTGGACGCGATCCTCAGCTCGATCTTGTCCTCCTGCACTCCCATGATCGTGCCGTGGATGCCGCCGGAGGTGATGATCTTGTCTCCCGGTTTGAGCTGTCCCACCATCTCCTGGTGTTTTTTCTGCTTGGTGCGCTGCGGCCGGATGAGGAGAAAATAGAAGATGACAAAGACCAAGGCAAAGGGCAGGAGGGCCGTCAGCATGCTGCCGCTTTGAGGCGGTTGACCCTGCTGCTGCGCCATCAGGGACGCGAAATTTGCTAGTATCATACTCATATGTCCTTTTATTTATTGGTGTTAGCGACGATTTCCGTATATAAATCCTCTAGCGAATTTATCTGCATAGCTTGCCGAATTTTGCGGAAGATGTCAAGGTAAAAGTGCAGGTTGTGGATGGTGCAGAGGACCGCAGAAGTGATTTCATTTCTTTCATATAGATGGCGGAGGTAGGCGCGGGAAAAATTGCGGCAGGTGAAGCAGGCGCAGCCCTCGTCCAGCGGCCGGGGATCCTCCGCATATTTTTTGTTCTTGATCACGATCCTGCCTTGAGAGGTGAAGAGCGTGCCGTTGCGGGCGTTGCGCGTGGGCAGGACGCAGTCGAACAGATCCACGCCCCGCCGGACCGCCTCCAGGATGTCCTTGATGTATCCGATGCCCATGAGATAGCGCGGTTTCTCCGGGGGCAGGAGCTCGCAGGACAGGCCCACGACCTCCATGAACAGGGATTTGGGCTCGCCGATACCCAGCCCGCCCAGCGCATAGCCGTCGAAGCCCACCTCGACGAGCTCCCGGATGCTCCGTTCCCTGAGATCCCAGTGGATGCCGCCCTGGCAGATCCCCCAGAGCTGCTGCCCGGTTTGGCGGTCGAGGAAGCGGTCCCGGGACCGGCGCCCCCAGAGGGTCGTGAGCTCCACCGCCTCCTTCATCTTCTCCTGGGAGGCCGGATAGGGCACGAAGTAGTCCAGCTGCATCATGATATCGGTTCCCAGTGTCAGCTGGATGTCGACCACATCTTCGGGGGAGAGGAAGATCCTGTTGCCGTCCAGGTGGGAGGAGAAGTGCACCCCCTCCTTCTTGACCTTGGCCAGCGGGGACATGCTGTAGATCTGGTAGCCGCCGCTGTCGGACAGCAGGGGCCTGTCCCAGGACATGAAGCTGTGGAGGCCGCCCTGATCCCGGATGATGTCCAGGCCGGGCCTCAGGTACAGGTGATAGGCGTTGACCAGCATGAACTGGGCCCCCAGGTCCTTGACTTGGGCATGGGTGAGCCCCTTGACCGATCCCTGGCTCCCCACCGGAGCGAAAGCGGGGGTCTGGATGGTGCCGTGCGGCGTGTGGATGAGCCCGGTGCGGGCGGAAGAGCCTTGATCTTGGGCCGTGATTTCGAAAGAGTTTCTCATCGGAGGCCTTATTATTTGGGACATACCCTGTCATTACGAGGCAGTATGTCATTGCGAGGAGCGCAGCGACGAAGCAATCTCATGAGATCACCACGACCCTTCGGGTCTCGTGATGACGATTGAATAATTCAAAAGGTCGTCACTTCACGGTGTGCAGGATGCGGTTGAGGCGGGCTTTGGTGATGAAGCGGCCGAATTTGTTCACCCTTTCCTTGGCGCTCGTCTTCAGATAGGCATCGCGTTCCGCGTCATAGGAAAAATAGATCACCCAGGGCTTCCCCTTGATGTATGTGAGCGGCAGGAACCCCCAGTAGCGGCTGTCCTGGCTGTTGTCCCGGTTGTCGCCCATGGCGAAGCAGTGGCCTGCTGGGATTTTCATGGGCCCGAAATTATCCCGGGCCCTGATGCCGTATTCGTACTCGCTGGCACCGGGCAGAATCTGCCGGTCGATGTGAACCTTGTAGTTTTCGGCCATGGGGACGCCGTTCACGAAGACCTGTTTGTCTTTGATCTCGAGGGTATCGCCCTCCAAAGCGATGACCCGCTTGACGAAGTCCTTGGTCAGGTCATCGGGAAACCGGAACACGATGGTGTCCTTGCGCTCCAGCTTTTTTTGGGGCAGAATTGTGTCTTCGAGCGGAAGGACGGCCCTGGCATACGCGAACTTGTTGACCAGCAGAAAATCCCCCACCAGAAGCGTGGTCTCCATGGAACCCGTGGGAATCTGGAAGGCCTGGACCACAAACGTCATGACGAAGAAGACAAAGACCGCCGTCTCGGCGATCAGCTCGAAGTACTCCCGAAAGACGCTCTTATCGCGAGGTTTTTTCTCTTTTCCGGCTTTTTTAGGCATATCAGAAACAGAATGATACACTCAACAGGACCAAAAACACAAGGTTGAGCAGGATCGTGGACTTGACCGCCCCCATGAAAACGCCCCAGTCACCCAGGCTTTTCCGGCCGATCCGGTAGGCTTGGGCCGGCATCAGGAGGGCCAGGCCTACCCCCAGGGACCAGAGAGGGAAGCGGTCCATCAGCACCCCGGCCAGCACCACCGCGAAACTGGCATATGCCAGGATCAGGTATATTCCCAGAGTCGCCCTGTTTCCGAAGAGGATCACCCAGGTCTTCCGGCCTGTGGACGCATCTGCCTCCTTGTCCGCAAACTCATTGATCAAAAGGACCAGCGTGGTCAATATACCGGCGGGGAGGGAGACGATCACAGGCCACCAGGATGTGAAGCTCTGGGCCTGGACATAGTAGGCTCCCAGCACCATGAGGGGGCCCCAGGCCAGGAATATGGCGATCTCCCCCAGTCCCTTGTTGACCAGCCTCAGGGGGAAGCCGTTGTAGCTGTAGATCAGTATGAATCCCGCGATCCCGAACAGGAGGATCCAGTTGCCGGGTGTCGTGAAGTTGAGGTACAGCCCGATGGCCGAGCCCAGGGCGGCGAAGGTTAGGGAAACCGTCAGGGCCTTACGCGGTGACACCAGGCCTTCCAGCAGTATACGGCTCCCGCCGGAAAAGGGGCTGGTGCCGCTGAGGTTGGCCGCATCGTTGCCGCTCTTGAAATCGAAATAATCGTTGGCCACATTGGTGGCGATGTGAAAGAAGCAGGAACCCAGCAGAGCCAGGATGAAGTTCAGGACATGGAAATGTCCGGTGTCATAGTAGGCGAAGGCCGTTCCCAAAAGTACGCCGCCCAGAGTGACGGTCAGGAAGGGGAGTCTAAACAGCATGATAATGGATTTGCCCTGGTTCATTGCATTCTCCTCTCTGCCTGAATTATTGATAAAAGCTGCCGACACTTTCAATCCATGAAACCTTCTTTTTTACTGTCGGCATCTTTTACCCTCCGGGCGAGCGGATCTCAC
>JAUXEH010000319.1 GCA_030620655.1 Candidatus Aminicenantota bacterium
GCTTGCTTTGCTATTTTGGATGTGATTTTGTTATTTTATGAAGTGGATTCCGTGTTATTCGGAAAACGTGTAAGATCACATCAAGCACAGGATGGAGCCCTATGATTTCGCCTCAAAGAACTATATCTAAATTTCTATTTTTGTCCCTGCTGATCAGCCTGTCTCATGCAGCGGCGGCCGGTCAAGGGACAAGGGAAGATGATCAAAAAGAATGGAACGATCGAATCCGCAGGGAAAAGTTCGATCTTGTCCTTCCCGAGATCATGCGAAAGAACAATGTCGACATGTGGATCCACGTGATGAGAGAGACCATCCCGGATGCTTTTGGTGCGGAAGACCTGGGAAGCACCTCCGGGGTGTTCGTCTTCACGGACCGGGGCGGAGATCGGATCGAACGCGCGATCCTCGGACGCCGCTGGGGGGATTCCCATGCCGGCGAGACCTGGCGGGTCCATTGGGACACCAGGACGGTCGAAGAATGCGGCGCCTATGACATCATCCAAGATCCGGTGCTTGTACTTCAGCCGCCGGGAGGACCGGAGACAGAATATCTCTACCGGTTCAAGGGCCTCGGGGATTTTGTGGCGGAACGAGATCCCAAACGCATCGCTCTCAATTTCAAACAGGATTTTGGACCATACCCGACAACAACCAGAGCACAGGACGGCGTTTCGCATACGGACTACCTGCTGCTTGCGAAAGAACTGGGTGAAAAATTCGCCGGCAGGATCGTATCATCAGAAAGAGTCATGATGGATTACATCATCAGAAAGGTGCCGAGCGAGATCGACCTCCTCAAGAAAATGCGCAAGGACGAAGATGAACGCATCAAGAAAACCTTGGCTGATATCGTTCCAGGTGTGACCACGAGCCGCGAAGCGGGAGTGACAGTCTTTCGCCGGAGAGGCACGGGGGTATCTCAGAGGGGACGTACCCAAGGCCATCAAAATGTCGTGATCCAGGGAGGCGATATCGTGGCTTTTCCCAGCCAGGGGCGGTACGCATATGTACTCCGGAAAGGAGAAACAGAGCCGCCCCCGGACATTAAGAAACTCTGGGTGGAATACAAGAAGATCGATAAGATCCTGGCAGAGACCATCAAGGTAGCGATCACTCCGCGTGATATCGTCAAGGACTACAAGGTCAAATTCGAAGCGGAGGGGATCATCATCCAGGATGTGCAGCTGCATCTGTTCAAGACACGGAACGATTTCTCCGCATACACGGAAGGCTTTGATCCCGAAAAAACCCATCTCAATATCGACTGCCACGGCATGGGAAAAGGAGCGCGCAAGAGGAAGTTCGAGAATTATTTCGGTCCCCGGATCGGCTCGAACGGTCCGGAGTGGATGTGGGACATACCGCTCCCCCCCATCCACCATTTTGTACTGGAGTATTTCATCTACATGCCGGCGCCCTCGACTGAACACGAAGACCAATACCTGTTCTGGTGGGACCATGAGCAGGCTTTTGTCACGGAGAACGGCGTCGAATACCTATCCCCATCTCAGGAAGAGCTTTATCTTATAAAATAGGATCAACGAATCGTATGGCTCTGAAAATATCCAAAACCGGGAGGTCATCATGAAGCAGATTCCGCATCGATTATTCCAGACATCGGTCATATTCTGCTGCCTGCTCGTACTGTTCCCCTGCTGCCGGACCCAGCAGCCAGCGCCCCAAAAAATCAATGTGTTGTTCATCTCCATGGACGATCTGAACGATTGGATCGAACCCCTGGGCGGACACCCCCAGGCACGGACTCCCAACCTGACTCGCCTGGCCAACGAGTCGGTCAATTTCACTCAAGCCTACTGCTCCAGCGCCAGCTGCAATCCCTCCCGAACCTCCATCATGACAGGACTGGCCCCTTACACTTCCGGAGTCTATTCCAACTACCAGGATTGGCGCGAAGTGATAACGGATTTCAAATCCATAGGCAAGTATTTTCGTGACAACGGATACTATTCCACAGGAGCCGGGAAGATCTTCCACTATCATATGATCGACCCGCTGTGCTGGGATGATTATTGGCCGTCGGTCGAAAACAACATGCCCAGAGAATATTTCCCAGAACGACCTAGAAATGAAGACGGAACGGTCACGACCGTCAACATGCCCGAGTTCGAGAACATGTACAAGATGTTCGATTGGGCGGCCCTGGATATCGATGATTCCAAGATGGGAGATCATCAGAGTGTCAGCCATGTGGTTTCCCAGCTGGAGAAGGAACACGACAAGCCTTTTTTCCTGGCCTGCGGCATCTACCGGCCCCACCTTCCCTGGTACGTGCCGCAGAAGTATTTTGATATGTTCCCGCTCGATACCATTCAGCTTCCCAAGGTCCTGGAGAACGACCTGGACGACCTGAGTGATCGGGCCAAAGACATTGCCCACCGGGGGGGGGGCTACCACAAGCATGTTCTCGAGGCCGATCAGTGGAAAGAGGCCGTGCAGGCCTATCTGGCCTCCATCGCATTTGCCGATGCCATGCTCGGGATCCTGCTCGATGCCTTGGAGGAAAGCCCGTATGCAGACTCCACGGCGGTCGTGCTCTGGTCGGACCATGGTTGGCAGCTGGGAGAAAAGGAGCATTGGAGGAAGTTCGCCCTTTGGGAACACACCCTGCAGTCTGTGCTGATGATCAGAGCACCCAAGGGGAGCCCCGGCCTCTTAAAGGGTTCACGGAACGGAGCTGAATGCCGGCGGATCGTATCTCTTCAGGATATCTATCCCTCCCTGGTCGATCTTTGCGGACTCCCTTTCAGGCCGGACATTGATGGGCGCAGCCTCGTGCCTCTCCTCGAGGATCCATCAAGAGAATGGGCACATCCCGCCGTATCCACCTATGATTTCGACGAATTTTCCATCCGCACGGAAAGATGGAGATACACGGTCTACATCGACGGGAGTGAAGAACTGTACGACCACACCAAGGATCCGGAGGAATGGACCAACCTGGCAGCAGATCCTGAGCATGAGGCTGTAAAACAAGAGCTGCGCCTGCACATCCCACCCGATCCCGCGCCCCTCGTAAAGACATCGGTGAAGCTGCAGCCCCACCACTTCCCCCCGTTCAAGAGCAGGGAAGAGTACCTGGATTGGCTGGAGCATGGCCGGGACAACGCATACCTGATCGAAAAGTACTGGAAGTGAAGCAAGGTCAATGACTCAAGAAACTGCAAAGATGCTCATCCTCGTGTCCTGTCTTCTCCTCGTCTCATGCACGCAAGGCCCCCAAGAAGAAATATGGGACAGAGATCAGGCACAGAATATTCCCGCCTGGTTCAAGGACGGCAAGTTTGGGATGTTTATCCATTGGGGGCCCTATTCCGTACTCGGGGGGGAATGGAAGGGACGTCGAATCGAACAGGGAGACATAGCGGAGTGGATCATGCAGCGGTTCCAAATCCCCGTGGAGGAATACCGGAAAATCGCGGCCGCTTTCAATCCGACCGGTTTCGATGCCCGGGAGTGGGTGTCACTGGCCAAGAAGACCGGGATGAAATATATCATCATCACCTCCAAGCATCATGACGGCTTCGCCATGTATGATTCGAAGGCCAGCGATTATAACATCGTGGACTACACTCCCTTCAAGCGTGACCCCCTGCGGGAGCTGTCGGAAGCCTGTGCCGAGGCCGGTATAAAATTCTGTGTCTATTATTCCCATCGCGAGGATTGGGA
>JAUXEH010000250.1 GCA_030620655.1 Candidatus Aminicenantota bacterium
AGGAGTCCCCACTGGTTCTCGGTGTCCGGCCGGTTCTCCAGGGTATTCCAGAAGACGAAGGCCACGTTCTTCCGGTTGTACACGTTCCAGACACTAAAGTACAGGGTCAGGTTGGAGCCTCCGAAATGGAACCTCTTGTCCGCCCTCAGGTTCAGCGAGTGGTAGGGCTCAAGCCGCTCCCCGTTGATCCGATTCAGGTCGAAGATGCCGCTGTTAGCCTCCTCAGACGCCTCCAAATCAAAGGGGGTATAAGGCACGCCGCCGGCGTAGTTCCACTTGCAGCTGAACTCCCAAAAACGGCCGGGCCGGTAGCCTCCCTCGACAGAGACGATGAACTTGTTGTCATAGACACGGGGCCGCCACTCTCCTCCCTGATCCTGGTACAAGGTACGGAAATACGAGGCGCTGACCAGGCCATACAGCCTTTCCGCCAGCTTTTTCTGTATCATGACCTCTACGCCGTAGGAGTGGGCCCGGCCGGTATCCTCCAGCCGCTCGTGGTAGGTGTAGAATCCGTTGTAATAGATCTCGTCCAGGATGAACATGCCGGGCTGCCGGGGATCCAGGGGCATCTGCCGGTAGTCCTTGTAGTAGGCCTCGAGCGTGAAGCGGGTGCTTTCCGTGATCAGGTGGCTGAGGCCCAGCACATAATGCACAGCCATGGGATCATTGAGCTCGCGGTGGGCCTCGTTCTGCAGGAGCAGCAGGCTGGGCAGGTTCTGGTAGAAGATGCCGGCGGCGGCGTTCAGGGAGGTGCGGCCGGACAAACCGTAGGATAGAGAGACACGAGGAGAAACGTTCGTGTTGCGGTTAAAAGACAGGTGATCCAGCCGCACACCAAGGTTCAGGCTCAATCGCTTGACCGGGCTCAGTGTGTAGTTGAGGAAACCGGCATAACGTCCGGAATCCTGCCGGACATCGATAAGGATGTCCGGATAGGGATTCCCCACCACATCGACACCGGCTCCCAGCGCGTAATCGTTATGTGTATCGAGGTACTGGACCTCCACGCCGAAGTTGAACCTGTGCGCATCCGATACCCGGAAATAGTTGACGTTCCGGAGCGTGTAGGTTTCCTCCCAGCTGTTGTTTTGGAAGATCAGCGCATCGGAGGCGGTGTCGGAGTAGATGATGTCGTATTTGATGTGGGAACGGGAGAGCGAGGTGTTGGAGTAGCCGTTGGCTCCCCAGGCCTTGAACCAGTTGAATCCCAGCGCGCTGTTAAGGGCGTCGTGGTATCCGTAGCTCGAGTCTCCCAGCTCCAGAGACTTGTCCCGGTCCCAACCGCTCTTATCGTCTCCCCACACACCCAGCAGTGTGAGGCTGCTGCCGGCGGAGAGGTTTAAGGTCGCCTTTCCCTGGATGTCCCCATAGGTCGGCACCGCGCCTATGTCAAAATACTTGTCGATAAAGTCCAGGTAGCTGTGCCGGGCCGAGAGCATCCAGGAATTCTTGGACCCCGGCAGCGGGCCTTCGGCGATAAGCCCGAATCCAGCCATGCTGAAGTCTGCCTGAAAATCATACTCGTCCCGGTTTCCGTCCCGGAAGTTGATGTCCATAACAGACGAAAGCCGATTTCCATACATGGGCGAAAAACCTCCCGAATAGAAATTCACGTCCTTAATAAAATCTACGTTCAGGAGTGCCAGCGCGCCGCTGGAGGTGCCCTGGACCGGATAGTGGTTGATGTTGGGGATAGCGATGTTGTCGACGTAGAAGCCGTTTTCCACCGGATTCCCCCCCCGGACGACCAGCCCATTCACCTGGTCGTTTACACGTGCGATGCTGGGGAGCCCTGAGATGATGCGGCTCACGTCGCCGCCTGAGCCGGCTGCCCGCCGGATCTCCTCGTTGGAGAAGCTGGTCATGCTGATGGCCTTCTGCTTGGTATCGGAGAAATACCCGGCAGTCACGGTGACCTCATGCTCCTGCATCTCCAGGCTCAGCTTGAGTGCGATCTCCACGAAGCTGATGCGCTCCGACTTGATCACCACATCCGGGTGGAGCTTCGTCAGATAGTACTGGCAGCTGACCTCCAGGACATAGGAACCGACCGGCACACCGGGGATCTCGAAGCTGCCTGCATAATCGGTTAGGACCTGGAGTTCTGTCCCCTTGATCTTTATTAAGGCATGGGCGACGGCCGAGAGGACCTCCTCGTCCACTACCGTTCCTTTCAGGGTTCCTGCTTTGACCTGCGGCGCGACAGCCTCTTGGGCATTCACCGGAGCTGGCAGGTGGAGCAGGGCGATCGCGAGCAACACCAGAAACGACATCGATCTCAGAGTTGTCATGGTTCTTTCCTTATCTTTTGTTATCTTGAATTAAAACGCTCATTTTAATCATTTGATTAAATCGTACGTTTAATATAGAATGCATCGCGAAAGATGTCAAGAATAATTGCAAAAGTTATGATTTTTTTTTAAACTTAAACAAGCGTTTTAAACATAATGCAGGATTTAGCCGGATGAGCAGAGAAAAATTATCAAGCAGGGAAAGGATCTACCTCGCCACCGTCAAGATCATCGGGAAGGAAGGCATCCAGGCCCTCACCACCCGGAGGATCGCCCAGGAGGCCGGGGTCAACATCGCCGCCATCAACTATTATTTCGGCAGCAAGGACAAGCTGCTGGAAGAGGCCCTGAACGGAACCCTGAACGAGATGGCCGATTTCCCCTCGGACCTCCTGGATGTGGAGGCCCTCGAGGTACCGGCCCGGCTGCAGGCCTTTTTCCAGGGGCTTATGGGCAGCATGGTCAAGTACCCGGGGATCGCCAGGGCCCACCTCCATGCCCCGTTCGTCAACAGTGACTTCTCCACGCCTTTTGTGCTCCGCTTCCAGGAATTTCTGGAAGACATCCACACCAAACTGAAAGAAAAGGGGGTCAGGGTCAAGGTCAAGGACATGGACCTCAGGATGGCCATCGTCCAGATGATCTCCGCCGTGATACTGCCCGCAGTCTTCACACAGATGTTCGAGCCTTTCGCCGAATCCGACTTCAAGGATCCGGAGGTCCTGAAGAGATACGTGGCTGGACTACTCGACCACTACTTCGAATAACCCCGGATTTTTCGCGCGATCGCCTTTTTTCCCCAACGGTCACTCACACCCTATGCCTCATCCGGAAAGTACTGTATTTTATCGGCGACTTGTTTCCAAGCGTCGAATGCCTGCGAACAAAATAAAAAAGAGAAAAAATGCTTGATTTCTGCGATTCAGCATGCATATGATGCTAATTAAGTAACAACTGATGCCAAAGCGCACTATAAGCTAAAGGTTTTTCCTATATACAGAATCGGTGGACAGCTGTAGGATGCTGAAAATCAGAGTATTTTCCGGCTCGCCTGGAATCCCAGGAAGGGAGATTTGCTAGATCATGTTCATCGAAAAGGGGGTGATGTCTCACTCAAAACACATGGATTCGGTATGGGCTTCTTCGGCTTAATCTAACTAAAGGAGGTAGTATGAGGCCAAAAATTGTCAATTTGGCGGTAATCCTGTTGATGACGTTCGCTCTGGCCACCATGGGTTATGGCCAGGGCACGCAGACAGGAACCATCAGCGGCACCGTGGTGGACACCGAGGGCAGCCCGCTGCCCGGATGCACAATCACTCTGACAGGGGAAAAGCTCCTGGGAGAGCGGTCCTTTGTCACCACGGAAACGGGTAGATTCCGTTTTCCCTCACTGTCACCCGGCTCGGGCTACACGGTCAAAGTGGTGATATCGGGATTCAACACCACCACCCGGCCCGGACTGGTGGTCAACGTGGGCCGGACCGTGGACATAGAAATCGAGATGCAGCTGCAGACCATGGAAGAGGAGGTCACGGTCACGGCCGAATCCCCGGTGGTGGACGTGGCGACCTCGAAGATCAGCGTCAACTACAGCGCAGACTTCATCGCGTCCATCCCCATGAACCGCGACCTGTACGACATCCAGAACTCCATCCCCGGTGCCATCGCGGACGGAGCCGACTACCGGAGGACGTCCTCCATCCTGGGTGGCACCGTGCGCAGCACCCTGTACGCGCTGGACGGGGTTCCCATGAACGATCCAGCCACCCACTACTCCATGGCCAACATCAACGTGGATGTGTATGAGGAAATCGAGTTCGGGATCGGGGCCTTGCCCGCCGAGGTCGGACAGACCGATTCGGCCTACATCAACATCGTCACCAAGAGCGGCGGTAACAGATTCAGCGGAAGTGCCACGGCCTACTACACCGGGAGTGGATTAACCCAGGAGCTGATCACAGAGGAGGAACAGGCCGCCCTGAGCATGAATCCTCCGGAGAGCTTCACCTCCAACCAGGACCTCTCGCTCAGCCTGGGCGGACCCATCATCAAGGACAGGCTCTGGTTTTTCGCGAACGGCCGCCGGCTGGTCTGGGAACAGCTCAACCCCCTGGCCCCGGAAAACCGCATGGCCAACCTGGGTTTCGACTCACCTCACTACGACAAGGAGCATGAGGAATGGCTGGGATTCGGGAAGCTCACCTTCCAGATCAGTCCCAACCTGCGCTACATGGGCATGCTCCACTACAACCACATCTACGAGCCGGTCTACACCAACCGCATCGCCTCTTCCTATTCCTATGACGTGACCGGTGTGTGGAACCATGAGAACACCTACACCACCACCCACCAGTTTAACTGGGTGCTGAATCAGGACACGTTCTTCGACTTCCGCGGCAACTTCATCCACCGCTACTTCCCCATCAACTCCCGCCCCGGCACCGAAGGCAACTATACCTACTACGACCGGGCGGAACAGATCTACTGGGGGACCACATCCTACAACGACGAGTATGTGCGGAAGAAACTCATCGGCTCGGCTCAGGGAACGCATTTCAAGGACGACTTCCTGGGCGCAAGCCATGAGTTCAAGGTCGGGGTCGAG
>JAUXEH010000288.1 GCA_030620655.1 Candidatus Aminicenantota bacterium
AGCTCCAACAGCCCGAAAAATACTCCCTGGAAAAGCTGCTGCCCGGGATACTGGAAACGATCAAACCTTATGAGGACCGCTACGGGAAAAAAATCCCTGTGATCGCCGCGGGAGGGATCTTCACCGGGGGGGACATAGCCCGCATGCTGTCCCTGGGGGCCTCGGGCGTCCAGATGGCGACACGCTTTGTCTGTACCGCGGAATGCGACGTCTCCCCGGAATTCAAGCAGAGCTATCTGGATGCTACCGAAGAGGATATCGTCATCATCAAGAGTCCCGTGGGCATGCCGGGCCGGGCCTTAAAGAACAAATTCCTGGATGACCTGGAAATAAAGGGTAGATTAAAGATCAAGTGCCCCTACAGGTGTCTTACGGCCTGCAAGGTCGAATCAGCCCGGTACTGCATCGCGGCGGCCCTCTTGAATTCCTACTTCGGGGACGTGGACCATGGACTGATTTTCTGCGGGCAGAATGCCTACCGCATCGACAAGATCGTCACCGTCAAAGAGCTCATCTCCGAGCTCCTCACCGAGCTCGAGGCGGCCTAGGTCGTCCTTAGATTCCTCAGGGCCTCCTTGATCCTGGCCGGCGTCATGGGGAGCGTAAGCATCCGCACACCCGCGGCATCGAAGACCGCATTGGCGATCACCGCGCCCATGGGCGTGATGGCCGGTTCTCCGCACCCCTGGGGCGCCAACTCGGGATTGTCCACCAGCACCGTCTCTATTTTGGGCAGCCAGGAGAAGCGGGGGATCTCATAGGTGTCGAAGTTCTCGTCCAGTATCCGGCCGTCCTTGAACCGGATCTCCTCTTTCAGGCAGTAGCCCAGCCCCATGGTGAGACAGCCTTCGATCTGCATCCTCACGCCTTCCGGGTTGATCACCTCGCCCGTGTCCTGGGCGCACACGATCCGTTCCACCCGGACCTTTCCGGTGTCCCGGTCGACTTTGGCTTCCGCCATGGTTGCCACATACGTGCCCAGGTAGTCCGTGCAGGCGATACCGTATCCTTTTCCGCTTGGTGCAGGGGAGAATGAGTGCCCGAACTTTTCGGCGGCCGCGCGCAAGACGCGTATCATCCTCTTGTCCGTCAGGTTGTGCAGGCGGAACTCCAGGCCGTCCATGCCCGAGGCCGCTGCCATGACATCCGTGTGGGATTCCATGGCGAACACATTGGTGTTGCTGCCTGGGCCGCGCCAGGCGCCGACGCCGAAGGGGTGGGGGCTGCCTCCGCCCCTTCCTCCCCAGCCGCCCATGGATAGGACGCGGTGATGGGGGATGCTGTAGAACGGCTGGGAGCTCCGGTCGCCGGCAAAGTAGTTGCGATACTCCCAGTAGATGATCCGGTTTGCGTCATCGAGGCCTGAGCAGATCTCGATCACGGCCGCCGGCCGGAAGGTGTCGTAGAAAAACTCCTCCTTGCGGGTCCAGGCCACTTGGACCGGACGGCCGCTCAGCTTGGCCAACAGGGCCGCTTCCGTTACCTGGTTTCCCTGATTCTTCCCACCGAATCCGCAGCCTACAAAGGGGGTGATCACGCGGACGTTCTCGGTCGGGAACCCCAGGACCTGGGCGGCTTCTCTCTGGGCCCGGAAGGGCGACTGGGTCGAGGCCCAGACCGTCGCCTTGTCCCCTTCCACGTGGGCCACCGCCGTGTGTGTTTCCGAGGCGGCATGAGCGACATAGTGGTTGAAGTAGGTCTCGTCAAAGGTTTTGGCCGCCAGCTTCTTCCCCTCCTCTATGCTCCCAGCCTCAATCACGACGTTCCCTTCCGGGGCTGAGGCCTTGAGATGCGTGAAAATGGTCTCGTTGTCCAGCCTGGATCCCGAGGGCCCGAACCGGGCATCGATCAGGTTGACCGCCCTATCCGCCCCATCCGGGTGCTCGTGAAGCACGGCGACCATGTCATCGGTCTGGATGACACGGATCCCGGTGATCTTTTCGGCCGCAGTAGTGTCCACACTCTCAAGCTCCGCCCCATGGGCCGGAGGCCGCACGATCCGGGCGTACAGCATCCCGGGGAGGCGGATATCGACGGCGAATTTGGCCTCCCCCGTAACCTTGGCGTGGCCGTCCCTCCGGTCTGTGGGCCTTCCCGAGATCGTGTGTTTCGAATGGTGTTTTATGGGCGGCTTTTCCTCCAGGTGACGCTCGATCGCCTGGCCCCTGGCCAGTTGGGCGTATGTGACCTTTTTCTTGGGATCGTTCTTGACCAGGACCTCACCTTCCCGAGTCAAAAGCCGCTCCTCCTCCACACCGAGATGTTCGGCCGCCAGCTGCATGAGCACCACCCGGGCCTCGGCCGCGGCCTGCCGCAGGGGAGGGCCGAAATACTTGGTGCTCCGTGAGCCAAAGGTGCCGCTGTCATAGGGGCAGAGGGCCGTGTCCCCCATGACCATGTCCACAGAATCCAGGGGCACGTCCAGCTCCTCGGCCAGCATCTGTCCCAGCGAGGTGTGGATCCCCTGGCCCATCTCGATCTTGCCGGTGAAGCAGGCGACACGGCCGTCCTCGCCGATCTTGAGGTAGGCATTGAAATCCTCGGGATAGCCCCGGCCGCGCCTCCGCTCCTGGGGCTGCGAGGGATCATCCACGGCAAAGAATATGACGATGCCCCCGCCCAGAAGCTTTATGAATTCCCTGCGGTCCAGGTTACCCGGTATGACATCAGTGTCCGAATCATACAAGACCCATTTGTCGTCTTTCATCGGACTCCTCCCTTCATGCGGTGGGCCGCGGCCTGGACGGCCCGGACGATTCGGTTGTAGCTCCCGCAGCGGCACAGGTTCCCCTCCATGGCTTCAGCGATTTCCGTGGCTGAGGGCCGGGGATTCTCCAGCAAGAGCTCATAGGCCTTGAGGATCATCCCGGGAGTGCAGAACCCGCACTGGAGTGCGTTGTGCTGCATGAAGGCTTCTTGCAGCGGGTGAAGGTCTCCGTTCTCAGCGAGCCCTTCGATGGTCAGCACCTCTTTTCCCTCCACGCCCTGGATCGGATACTGACAGGACAAGACAGCTTCGTCGTTCACCAGGACCGTGCAGGCTCCACAGAATCCTTCTCCGCAGCTGTGCTTGGCTCCTGTGAGCTCGAGGTCCGAGCGCAGCACCCACAGGAGCATGCGCCCCGGATCCGTAGTCACACGAGCCGGTTTGCCGTTCAGATTAAAGCTTATGGTTTTTTCCATCCCGAAACCTCTCATCCGATGCGTTGGCCATACGTTTTTTAAAATTAGCACAGGTGAGTTCCTCCTGTCAAAAGAAGGCCGGGTGAGTACCAACCGCTTGAGAAAAAACGCGGTCTCCTGGCTTGACATACCTTCAGATCATGAATATCCTGTGACCGTAATAAAATCAGGGGTCGTTCGGGAGGAATCAAATGAGGCGCTCTGGGACCATTATCACACCGTTGCTTTTGTTCTTGTTGTCAACGAATTTGGCATTTCCCATTCAAAATGCGCTTGAATCACAGTTCTCCTTAAAAGCAAGCTATTCACCGCCGTTGATCGGGCTTGAATCCAAGCATTGGGAAATGGGGATTTTTTGGCAGCAGCAGGATATGCGGCAGGAGGGCACGAATCCCGTCATCGCTCAGATCCGGGAGGAGATCGCACAGCTCAAGAAAAAGAAGAAGACCTCGCTCATCGCCTCGATCGCGTGTGCCGTCGTGGGCGGCGCCTTCATGTACGGTTTCGCCACCTACGGGGAACAGATCGAATCCGGGCGAGACCCGTCTCAGGACCAGGCTAAAGATCCGAAGTTTTCCCGCAAACGGCTTTACATACTGGGGGCGGCGACCGCGTTCGCAGTCAGCATCACCCTGTACTTCAATGTGGCCAAGAAGAGCCGGGCGATCAAGACCCGCGAGGAAGAGCTGAAGAAGCTGGCAGAGACAAAAGGCTAGGCCGTCAGCCTGCAGGCCCTCAGGACCGCCGCCGCCGATCCGGTGGATTCCCTCAGGTACGAATGACGTTCAGCGCCATCTCCAGCATCTGGGGAAATTGTAACCCATACCCCGGCCGAAACCTCTAGCGTTCCATGCTCCTGCACGCGCCATGCCGCGGTTTATCCCCCTGGCCGGTGCCCTGCCGTAACCCATGCCGTAGGCCGGGCTCATGCCCATGCCCCGGCGGCCGCTCCAGGCCGCGCCGCGGCCGTAGCCCGCACTGTAACCCATGCCGTAGCCGCCACCACGCGCCATGCCGCGGCCGTAGCCCGCGCCGTAACCCATGCCGCGGCCGTAGCCTGCGCCGTAACCCATGCCAAAGGCCGGGCCCATGCCCAGGCCGCCGAAGC
>JAUXEH010000376.1 GCA_030620655.1 Candidatus Aminicenantota bacterium
CATTTACCCTGAAAACAGGAGTTAGGGACGTCTCGTATCATATCCGGCGCCCAGAGCGCCTTAGATTTATTAATCTGAGCCTGACCGTTTAAGCGAAGCAGGCCAAGGAGAACATCATGCAGCAATACAGGACAGCGATAAGGATTATCAAGAACCTGATGTTGATGTGTGCGTGGCTTAGTCTTGTCCTGATGGCAGTGCAGGCCGAGGAGCCCAACGACTGGGAAAATCCCCAGGTCATAGGAAGCAACAAGGAAGCGCCTCACGGCACCATGATGGTGTTCCCGGACAAGGCCTCGGTCATCGAAGGGAAGCGGCAATCTTCGCCTTTTTATCACAACCTCAACGGTCAGTGGCGGTTTAACTGGGTGGAAAAGCCCGTGCAGCGCCCCGAGGATTTCTATCACACCGATTTCGATGACAGCCAGTGGGCCCTAATAGACGTCCCCTCCAACTGGGAGCTCCAGGGATACGGCATCCCTATCTACCTCAACCAACCCTATCCCTTCAAGAAAGACCCGCCCCATATACAACATAACTACAACCCGGTGGGATCCTACCGGACCACGTTCCTGGTGCCTGCTAAGTGGGAAGGGCGCCAGGTCTTCCTCCATTTCGCAGGGGTGGAATCGGCCTTCTACGTATGGGTTAACGGGGCCAAGGTCGGCTACAGCCAGGGCAGCCGCCTGCCGGCCGAGTTCGACATCACCCATTATCTCAGGCCCGGGGAGAACCTGCTGGCCGTGGAAGTCTACCGCTGGTCTGACGGCTCGTACCTGGAATGCCAGGACTTCTGGCGCCTGAGCGGGATCTTCCGTGATGTGTACCTGTTCTCCACACCGAGAGTGCACATCCGGGACTTCGAGGTCAAGACCGACCTGGATGACAGTTATCGGGACGCGGATCTCGATGTGGAGGTAAAGCTCGTAAACTTCGATTCCCAGACCACACAAGGCCTCAGTGTGGAGGCGATCCTGGTCGATCCCTTCGAGAACCGGGAGTATACGATCGCGGAATCACCCGCATTCTCGATAGATAAAGAACACTCCCAGTCTTTCCTGATCCGTATGCGGAATCCCAGGAAGTGGACGGCAGAGACTCCGGATCTTTACACGCTGGTCCTGGTCCTCAGAAACGACCAGGGAAAGGTCTTGGAATATACGGGATGCAAGGTTGGTTTCCGTGAGGTGGAAATGCGCGGCGGCCAGCTCCTCATAAACGGCCGGCCGGTGCTCTTCAAGGGTGTTAACCGGCACGAGCACGACCCCATCACCGGACATTACGTTTCTCGTGCCTCCATGATCCGGGACATCGAGATCATGAAGCGCTTCAACATAAACGCCGTGCGCACCTGCCATTATCCGGATCACCCCGACTGGTATGACCTCTGTGACCAGTACGGGATCTACCTTATCGACGAGGCCAACATCGAGTCGCACGGCATGGGGTATCGTCCGGAAGTAACTCTTGGGAACAACCCGGCGTGGAAGAAAGCCCACCTCGACCGCATCGAGCGCATGGTGGAACGCGACAAGAACCATCCTTCGGTCGTCATCTGGTCCATGGGCAACGAGGCCGGCGACGGGGTCAATTTCGTGGCAGGCTCTGACTGGATCCATAAACGCGATCCTTCCCGGCCGGTCCATTATGAAAGGGCGCTCCTGCGCGAGCATGTCGATATATACAGTCCCATGTACATGCGGATCGAGGGGCTCAAGCGCTATGTCAGCAAGCCTCAGAAGCGGCCCCTCATCCTGTGTGAGTATGCCCATGCCATGGGGAACAGTGTCGGCAACCTGCAGGACTATTGGGATGTGATCGAAGCCGAACCCCAACTGCAGGGCGGTTTCATTTGGGACTGGGTGGACCAGGCCCTGTACGCAAAGACCTCTGACGGACGGCCTTTCTTCGGGTACGGCGGAGACTTCGGGGATGTGTTCAATGACGGAAACTTTTTGTGTAACGGGCTGATCCAGCCGGACCGCCGCCCCAATCCCCATCTCTGGGAGGTAAAAAAAGTCTACCAGAACATCAAGGTCAGGCCTGTGGATGCGGCAGCTGGAAAATTCCTGGTGGAGAACAAGCAATTCTTTAGTAACTTGTTTAATATCAACATCTTATGGGACTTAATGGCGGACGGAAAGAGCATCCAATCCGGTGAGTTGGAGCCACTGGACCTACCGCCGGGTCAAAGTATGGATATTGCCATCCCGTTTAATAGGCCGGAGGCCGCAGCGTCGTCGGAGTTCCATCTGATGATAAAATTCGTGCTGTCTGAAGATGAACTCTGGGCGGAAAAGGGCCACATCCTGGCCTGGGATCAGTTTGAACTTCCTATCGCAGGCTCAGTCCTTCCGGTGGTCGACCCTGCGGGCTTGCCCGGCCTTACTCTCTCTGACACTCCTAAGCATTTTGCCATCACCGGATCCGGGTTCGAGGTTCGGATAGGGAAGGGGAGTGGGGCGCTGGAGTCCTATCAAAAGGAAGGCGATGAGCTCATGGCATCGCCGCTTGTCCCGAACTTCTGGAGGGCACCTATTGACAATGACAACGGAAACCGGATGCCCTGGAGGCAGGCGGTCTGGCGCATGGCAGGGCCGCAGAGGGTCGTTAAGTACGTGAAGGCCCAAAAAAGAGGGGATTCCATGGTCGCAGTCACCGTATTTTACGTCCTGCCTGCCGGGATGTCCCGTCAAACGATAAAGTATACCGTGTATGGTAACGGAGATGTGGTCGTCACGAACGATTTCGTTGCTGGCATGGAAAGGCTGCCTAATCTTCCTCGCTTCGGCATGCAGATGGCTATCCCGGGTGGCTTTAAAAACTTCACGTGGTACGGCCGCGGCCCTCATGAGTCCTACTGGGACCGGAAAACTGGTGCTGCTGTGGGACAGTACTCCGGCCAGGTCAAAGACCTGCTCCATCCCTACATCCGGCCCCAG
>JAUXEH010000151.1 GCA_030620655.1 Candidatus Aminicenantota bacterium
CCTCACCCAGATGATCCTGGCCATCGCCTACGACTATCAGGTCGTGGCGTTCCGCCAGGGCCAGGACCTGTGGGTATTGATGTACAACCCCTCCGCGCCCCACACCCGCTTCATCTCTCCCGGGGGCGAAGAGTCCTTTGACCTGAATCCCCTGGGGATCATCATCGTAGACGGCGGTGTCCAGAGCCTGAGCGGCGGGATCCTGGATGCAGCGGGGCAGCCCGCAGCAGTGCCGGACAGCGAAGATCCCTGCATCCTTGGCGGTGTGGATCTGACCATCGTGTGCTCGGATAAGCTGGTATTGGACTCACACCTCATACACCAGGGTGTCAGGTGGCAGGACGGTGTCCCCTATCTCAAGGACTCCGACTCCCAGCTCCACCTGCTGGCCACGGGCAGGAATATCCTGGGCCAAGAGTCCGGTGAGGGGAAGATTATCATCGGAGCCGGTGCCCCCGAGGAACTGAAGATCGAGGCGAACCTGACCGCCTCCCAGGGGGGGGTCGCGGTAGAAGGGACCGGGAAGACCGTGGATCTGCTGGGCAGCCTCCACTTTTCGGACTACCAAGCCAACGGGAACTCGCTGCGTCTCCACCCCGACACGCGGCTGCTGGGCGATGAAAGCCGCATCCGCAACGCCCCCCATACCCGGCTTCCTATCCTTATATATACCGGGCTGCGGATGACGCTGTGGAGAGCGAGGCAATGAAACAAGCCGGAGTATCTTTGATCGAAACACTGGTCGCCATCACGATCCTGGGGGTGGTCTTGAGCCTGGCCGCAGTGCCCTTTCGAGGCACCGCACCCAAATACAAGCTCCTGAGATGCGTCCGGGAGATCCACTCCCGCATGAACTATGCCCGCTATAAAGCCATCTGTTCCGGCACCAAGGTCAGGCTCCGGTTCGAGGCCGACGGTTATCTGGTGGAGACCTGGGACCGGGATCAGGGTCTGTGGACGCAGGCCCCCAAGTTTTTCGTGGACGGTGCCGTGATCGCCGCCAACAACACTCCCACTTTTCACCCGAAGGGGACCGTCTCTAACCTATGCACAATCCATGTCTCGAATTCCTGGGGACACTTCAAGCTGAGCCTGGCCATCTCCGGACGGATAAAGGTCACCCGGGTCGACCCGCCCCCCTCCGGGACCTGAGCCGGGTTACTTCTCGAATATGACCCGGCCGTCGATGATGGTGTAGAGCACCTCGGTCTCGAGGATCTCGGCCGCGGGTATCTCGAGCAGGTTGCGGTCGAAGACCGTGATGTCCGCGAGTTTCCCCTCCACCAGAGAGCCGCGGATGTCGTCCTCGAAGGCGGCGTAGGCGTTGTTTATGGTGTAGGCCTTGAGGCACTCCTCCACGGAGATGCGCTGTTCCGGGAACCATCCCTCCTCGGGCATCCCGTTGAGGGTCTGGCGTGAGACGGCCGCATAGATCAGGTACTTGGGGTGCATGTGATATTCCGCGACACCGGTGCCCGGCCAGTCGGAACCGAAGCTCAACATGGCCCCGTTGTCCAGCAGCGACTTGAAGGCATAGGCCCCCTGGCAGCGCTCGTGCCCGATCCTCTCCTCCATCCAGCGCATGTCGTCGGATATGTGGTAGGGATTGACCTCGGCGATCACACCCAGGGCCTTGAACCGGGGGAAGTCATCCGGCCGTATGACCTGGGCATGGATGACACGGAAGCCCGTCAGGTCCACGCCCTCGTTCTTCAGCCGTTCGTAGAGGTCCAGCATCTCGGCCACGCCCCGGGTTCCGATGGCATGCACGTTGGGCACGAAGCCGGCATCGAGGCCGTCCTTGACCAAGCCGTACATCTTCTCCATGCTGCCTTCCTTGAGACTCGAGTCGTCCGAGGTGTGGCGCCGCCAGTGCCCGTAGTTGTTGGGTTGGTCGTCGTAGGGCTCGAAGAACAGGGCGCCGTGGGTGCCCATGATGCCGTCGATGTATCCCTTGAGGGCCCCGTACCGCAGCCAGGAGTCCTTCTGCCTGGTCCGGGGGTGGAGCCCCATGGTGAATCCCTCAGCCTTCAGCTCCACGCCTCGCGACAGGTCCGGGCGCAGCCACACCCGGCAGGTCAACTCCCCGTTGTCCTGGAGCTCCAGGAAGCGGGCGGTCTGGTCCGGCTTCTCGATGTCGTGGACCTCCACGATCCCGGCCTCGCGCAGGGCTTTGAGGGCCGCCCGGTTCTCATCCAGCAGGCGCTTGTGGGACTTGGGCTTTACGGCCTCCTTCATCATGTCGTAGGCAGGTGAGGGCCGCTCGATGATCCCGGTGGCCCTCCCGTTCCTGTCGATCACCATGCCGTTTATGATCTTGCCGCCCATCCCGGCCTCATCCAGGGCCGCGGTGTTGGCCAGCCACTCCCGGGAGTCGAAGCGGCACAGGAAGCAGGGGTTATCAGGGCTCAGCTCATCGATCATATCGCGGTGGGGCCGCCACTTCTTGTTTCTCCGGCCGCCCTTTTCGCCGGCATCCCCCAGGGCCCACTGCTCGTAGGCGCCCCATAGCCCGGCCGTGATCCATTCCCCATCATCCAGGATCTCCACGATCCGGACGATCTCGGAGCGGAGTCCCTCCTCGTCCGACACGGTCATCAGGTTGGCGTCGTTTATCAGCCCCCCCGACCGGTTGAAATGGACGTGGCCGTCGATGATCCCGGGTGTTACGAACGCGCCCTCGAGATCGATGACCCGGGTGGCATCCCCGATGTACTTCCGGGCCTCCTCCGCTGTCTGACACACGGCCGTGATCTTCGAGCCGGTGACGGCCACGGCCGCCGCCGTGGGCATGCCCGGGTCCATCGTGTACACGAATGCATTGGTCAAGACCAGGTCGGCCGGGGGGATGGTCTCGACAGGTTCCTGCGGCGCACAGTATGCGGAGAACAATACCGCCAGGACAGCACAGAGACTCCCGGTGATGGACAGACTGGATCGTTTCATGAAGGCCTCCTTCGGTAGATGGGAGATTATAACAAAAAAAAAGCCTCGGCCACAAAAGATTTTACCGGCCGCCCGCGCCTCAGGTTGAATTTGCCGCCTCATTCCGCTATATTTTATTAGTTAATCCCGATTGATTCGGAAGTGATACATGATAAACAAGATCCTGAGAAAATCTCTCATCCTGATTCTGCTGGCCGCTCCGCTCCTGGGCACGCCCCAGGACGCCGGAACCGAGCCCATACAACTGACCATCGACAAGTGGTTCATCCTCGGGCCCTTCGCGACTCCGCTCCCGGCCCTGCACAAGGAATACAAGACCGGATTCGCCATCGAGGGCCTCATCCAGTTCCGGCAGCTCGAACTGGCCAAGCTCAAGCCCCAGTTCGAACGGCCCTACACCTGGCTTGACGGCAGCACCGTCCAGTGGCTGACCGTCACCTCCGGGGATAGCGGCATCGAGCTGACCGGGAAGCCGGACAGCCCCTCCATCGCCTACCTCGGGTTCTTTATCGACGTCAAGCGGTGGACAAAGGCGAAGCTTACCCTGAGGAGCCCCCAGGCTTTCCGCGTCTGCCTGGGCAGCAGCGTCATCGGGCTCAAATCCAAGGTGGATCGGACAGAGCAGGGCCGGCCCCAAAACGGCGGCACGCTCTACAACACCGACCTGGAGCTCGAGACCGGCACACACTGGGTCCTGATCAAGACCGCCTATGACCCCAGCTCGAATTCCGCCTGGCTCTTGAACGGCCACCTGAGTTTCGCCGAGCAGTTCAATACCCCGCCCCCCGAGCTCGTCCTGGACCCTGCTGAGGTCATGAGCATCCACCGCCTCCTGGACGGCCCCAAGGCCGCGAACGTCTCCATTTCACCGGACGGAGAGCTGGCCGCGGTGACCATACGCCAGGCCCGTCCTCCCGGCAGTTCCTCTGAAAGCTGGCTGGAGCTCTACGAACTTAAAAAATACCGGCGCATCCGCACCTTCCGGGGCAGGAATCCCATATCCAGTGTGAGCTGGTCCCCTAAGGGGCAGAGGTTCTCCTACTCGACCTACTCCGACTCCAAGGGCACGATCTGGGTGGTCGACCTGGAAGCAGGAACCACCACTCCCCTGGTCCGGGATCTCGAGAACCTGGGCAGCCACACCTGGTCTCCCACCGGTACCTTCCTCATCTATTCCGTGATGGAAAAGGGCAAGGAAGACACGCCCGGAGTCAAAAGGCTGCAGGGCATCTCAGACCGCCAACCCTTCTGGAGGGACCGCAGCTATCTCTATAAGATCGCCATCCCGGATGGGGTGCGGCAGCGGCTGACGGCCGGGGAGTTCACCACGGACCTGAATGCCATAAGCCCCGACGGCAGGACCCTCTTGTTCACCCGTACGCTGGAGGACTACACGCAGCGGCCCTACTCGAAATCAGAGCTCTACTCCCTGGACCTGGATTCGCTCGAGGCCAAGCTGCTGTGGCAGGGCCCCTGGTTGAACAGCGTCCAGTGGCTGCCCAGCGAAAACCGGCTCCTGATCCTGGGTGGGCCTTCCGTCTTCGGCGAAATGGGGCACGATGTCATCCAGGGTGTGATCCCCAACGAGTACGACACCCAGGCCTATATCCTGGACCTGGAGACCATGGGGGTCGAGCCCATAACTCAGGACTTCGATCCCGCCATCAACCAGGGCTTTTGGTGTGAAGATGCGGAGTGCCTGTTTTTCGTGGCCACCGACAGGTCCTGTGTCCGGCTGTACAGATACGACATGAAGAGGAAGCTCTTCACCCGCCTGCCTACGGAAGTGGATGTGATCCGGAGCCTTTCCGTGGCCCAGAAAGAGCCGCTGGCCGCCTACGTCGGATCGAGTGTCTCCACCCCCGCGCGGGCCTACATCATCAACCTGGATAAACCGCAGGCCCGGATCCTGGCCGATCCTTCCGCCCAGGACTTCAGCGATGTGACGTTCGGGAACGTGGAGCGCTGGACCTTCAAGAACGAGGAAGGGGTCGAGATCGAGGGCCGTGTCTACTATCCCCCGGATTTCGATCCGGAGAAAAAATACCCCTGCATCGTGAACTACTACGGGGGCACCGCGCCTGTCTCCCGGAGCTTCGGCGGACGCTATCCCCTGAATCTCTACGCGGCCCAGGGCTATGTCGTGTATGTGATGCAGCCCAGCGGGGCCATCGGGTTCGGCCAGGCCTTCTCCTCCCGCCACGTCAACGACTGGGGCATCATCGTCGCGGACGAGATCATACTGGGCGTGCATAGGTTCCTGAACGCCCATCCCTTCGTGGATCCCAAGTTCGTAGGGTGCATCGGGGCCTCCTACGGCGGTTTCATGACCATGCTGCTTCAGACCCGGACCAACCTCTTCGCCACCGCCGTCGCCCACGCCGGCATCAGCTCGATCTCAAGCTACTGGGGAGAGGGCTACTGGGGCTACAGCTACAGCGCCTTTGCGACCGCCAACAGCTTCCCCTGGAACCGGAAAGACCTCTACGTGAACCAGAGCCCGCTCTTCAACGCCGACAAGATCTCAACACCCCTCCTCCTGCTCCACGGGTCGAAGGACACCAATGTCCCTCCGGGCGAAAGCACCCAGCTCTACACAGCTTTAAAGCTGTTGGGAAGGGAAGTGGAATACATACAGATCGACGACCAGAATCACCACATTATGGATTACAACAAACGCACCCTTTGGACAAAGACCATCCTGGCCTGGTTCGATCGGTGGCTCAAAAGGCAGCCGGAGTGGTGGCAGCACCTCTACCCGGCCAAGTGAGGACCTGACATGACCGATCCGAAATGCGCAAAGTGCAAACCGAAATTCTGTAAGCAGGGCGAATTCGAGGCGAGCAAGCTCCCGGCCTTCTGCCCCATGGTGCATCACAAGTCTGTGCTGGAAGAGGTCGCCGGGAAATACTCCGATCCCGAGATCCGGGACTTCTTCATAACGAGCGCCCTGACCGAGAAAGAGTCCTACGACGAGAAGGCCGCCCGGGAGGAGAACCGGACCGTGCCCATCCGCCCGCGGATAAGGGAGATCGCGGCCTTTGCAGAGGCGATCAAGGCCAAGAAGCTGGGCATGGCCTTCTGCATCGGCCTGGCCGAGGAGGCTGCGCGCGCCGGCTCGATCCTGGAGGGTCACGGCCTGGAGATCTGCTCCGTGGTCTGCTGCTGCGGCGCCGTTGACAAGACCGCCCTGGGCATCCCGGAGGAGTACAAGATCCGCGATCCCAAGAAATTCGAGGCCGCCTGCAATCCCCTGCTCCAGGCCGAGGTCCTGAACCGGAGCAACACGGATTTCAACATCCTGGTCGGACTGTGCGTGGGGCACGACATGCTGTTTACCCAGGCCTCCCAGGCCCCGGTCACGACCCTGATTGTCAAAGACCGCCTCACCGGGCACAACCCGGTCATAACCCTCTATTCCCGCTATCACAGGGATCTGGTGTGACTCGATCCCCGATTAAATTCGTTGAATTCGCCTGTATATGCGACTAAACTATTGATCATGAAGAAAAAAAGATCATTTTTGCTCATACTCGCCGCAGCCGGCCTCCTGAGCGCCGGAACCGCAGCCCACATGTCCGCCGATTCTTTCCAGGACATCAGGGTGACGATAAAAGAGATCGAAACTTTCGCATACTGCGGGGTCCCGCACTCGGGGAGTTTCAGCGACCTGAGCACCGTGCTCAACGGGCTGCTGGGTGCCATGTCGAGCCAGAACATCGCCCCCTCAGGAGACCTGATCGCGATCTTCCACCTCTCGCCTTCAGGGGAGATGCCCGACCGGATCGAATATGAGGTCGGATTCCCCATCACGGCCCAGGTCTGGCCCCAACCTCCTCTGCAAAAAAAGGAGTGGAACCACA
>JAUXEH010000261.1 GCA_030620655.1 Candidatus Aminicenantota bacterium
ACTCTAGGGAGGGTGGGAACATGGAGGGGGAGGTCGGCAGGCTAGGGGAAGAGCTCCTGGTATTTTTTCAAACCGGCCTTGAGGACGGTGATGGCGCGCAGGAGGTCCTCTTCCTTGAGCACATATGCAATGCGGACCTCGTCCAACCCCATGCCGGGCGTGCAGTAGAACCCCTGCGCCGGGGCCGCCATGACGGTCTCACCGTCCAGGCGGAAGTCCGTGAGCATCCAGCGCACGAAATGCTCGCTGTCCTTGATGGGGAGCTTCACGATGATATAGAAGGCGCCCAGTGGTTTGTGCATCACGACCCCGGGGATGTCGCTGAGGCCGTTGAATAAAACGTCCCTGCGCCGCTGGTACTCTTTCTGGATGGGTTCGAAATACCCGGCCCCCATGGAGTACGCGGCCAGGGCCGCCTTCTGTTCCATGGAAGGCGGGCACAGCCGGGCCTGGGCGAACTTCAGGGCCGCCTGATACACATCCGGGTTGCGGGTGATCACGGCACCGATGCGGGCACCGCAGCAGGAGAAGCGCTTGGAGATGCTGTCGACCACGATGGCTCTTTCCTCGATGTCGTCGAACTCCAGAATGCTTTTGTGCACGGCCCCGTCGTAGACGAATTCCTTGTAGACCTCGTCCGCGATCAGGAACAGGTCGTGTTTCTTGACCAACTCCTTCACCCGATCCAACTCCTCAGCGGTGTAGACGGTCCCAGTGGGATTGTTGGGCGAACACAGCAGTATGGCCCGGGTCCGTTCCGAGATCTTGGCCTCGATGGCCTCGGCCGGGGGGAGACGGAATCCGTCGTTCACATCCAGGGTCAAGGGGACGATCCTGACATTGGCCCCGGAAGCATATCCGTTGTAGTTGGTGTAGAATGGCTCGGGGATGATGATCTCTTCCCCTGGATCGGCCACGACACTGAAGGCATAGTGGATGGCCTCCGATCCGCCGATGGTGATGAGCACATTGTCGGCTTCGAGAGAGATCCCGTACCTGCCGAAATAATCGGTGATGGCGCTGCGCAGGTCGAGGAAACCCTGGGCCGGACCATAGCTCAGGACCTCATCCGTGCAGCCGCGGAACGCCTCCCAGACCGGCTCCGGTGTGGGGATATCGGGCTGGCCGATGTTGAGGAAGTAAACATGCACCCCTTCGGCGATGGCCTGGTCCGCAAAGGGCTTGAGCTTGCGAATGGGAGATTCCTGGATCTCCTGTCCTCTCTGGGAAATATCCATGCTGTTATTCCCTCCACCCCCGGGATACTCGTTGAAGGATCGGTTTCTGAATTTTGTGAGTACTCCAGGTTATTATATGTATAAAGTGAATTATGACCCGTGTATAGAGAGATTGATTATTCCAGAAAACTCCAGGTATTGTCAAAGTTTTTATTGCCTCCGCCGGGCGATTCTGATATTTTGTTCAAGACCTTAATACAGGGAAATGCATAAAGATCAGGCGGCCCGCGTCACGCACACACAAGGCTGGGGGGCCTATCATCTGCTGGCCCTCAACTCCCCCGAGATCGCCTCGAAGGCGGCTCCCGGCCAGTTCATCATGGTGCGCACCTCCCCTCTCTACCTGCCGCTGCTCCGGCGCCCGCTCAGCATCCACGCCGTCTCCGGGCCTGAGCTTCACCTCTTTTTCCAGGCTGTCGGCGCCGGCACGGAGCTACTGGGCCAGGCAGGCAAGGGCCAGGTCCTGGACATCCTGGGGCCGCTGGGGCGCGGTTTCGATTTGAGCGGAGACCTGGAGGGTCGGCGGGCCGCACTGGTGGGAGGCGGGCGTGGGATCGCCCCGCTCTTCTTCCTGGCCCACGCCCTGCGGCAGAAGGGTGCGGAGGCCCGGGTCTTCTACGGCGGGCAGTCAGAGGGAGACCTGGTCCTGCGGGAGCGTTTCTCATCGGCCGGTTTCGCCGCTGCCTGCTCCACGGAAGACGGATCATCCGGATTCCACGGTCTGGTCACCGACCTGGTCCTGCGGGAAACCGCTGAGGCCTACGCTCCCGACCGGCTGTACGCCTGCGGACCGGACGGCATGCTGCAGGCCGTGGCAAAACTCGCCCGCCGGCTGAACATCCCGGCCGAGCTGTCCCTGGAATCGATCATGGGATGCGGGTTCGGCGCCTGCTGGGGATGCGTCCACAAGATCCGGAAAGACGGAGAGGAGGCCTGGCACAAAGTCTGCGAAGAAGGGCCCGTGTTCCCGGCCGAGGCCGTGGTTTGGGGGGAAGAGGATCGATGACGGACCTTTCGGTGGACCTGGGGTTCTGCGTCCTCAAGAATCCCGTGATCGCTGCCAGCGGCACCTTCGGCTACGGGCCGGAATTCCAGCAATTTCTGGACCTGAACCGGCTGGGCGGTTTCGTGGTCAAGGGGCTGTATTACGATCCCAGGCCCGGGAACCCCCCGCCTCGTCTGAAGGAGACCGCCGCAGGGCTGATCAACGCCATTGGGCTGCAGGGGATCGGTGTGGAGCGCTTCGCCGAGGAAATCCTCCCCGGTCTCCAGGGGCTCGACACCGCCGTGATCATCAACGTTTGCGGGAACCATGACGAAGAGTATGCGGAGGTCGTCGAATACCTGAACGACCGGGACGGCATAACCGCCTACGAGCTCAACGTCTCCTGCCCGAATGTCAAGCAGGAGGGCCGCTGTCCGGCCATGTATCCCGATGCCACATATCGCATCGTAAAACTGGTCAAGCGGATCAGCCGCCGCCCCCTCATCACCAAGCTCACTCCCAATGCCGCCGATATCATTGAGGTGGCCCTGAGCGCACAGGAAGCCGGATCGGACGCCCTCTCCCTGGTCAACACCTTCCTGGCCCTGGCTGTAGATGCGGAAACCCGCAGGCCGGCGCTGGCCAACGTCTTCGGGGGATTGAGCGGGCCGGCCATAAAACCGCTGGCGCTGCGGTGCGTCTATCAGGTGGCGGCCCGGGTCTCCGTCCCGGTCATCGGCATGGGCGGGATCATGACGGGGACGGACGCCGCGGAGTTCCTCATCAGCGGGGCCAGCGCCGTCCAGGTCGGCACCGCCAACTTCGTCGATCCCCATGCCACGCTGAACATCATCTCCGAGCTGGAGGAATACGGCCGGCGGCAGGGATTGGAAAAGATCTCCGAACTCACCGGGACCCTAAAGATCTGACATCGGGAGAAGCCCCTAATGAAGGAAAATAAAAGTGCGGCTCACAGGATCATCGTAGCCCTGGACGTGGACACCCGCCAGCAGGCGCTGTCGCTGGTCGAGGGTCTGCCCGAGGGGCAGGTCTTCAAGATCGGGCTGCGGCTGTTTACGGCCGAGGGACCCTCCCTGCTTCAGGATGTCGCCCGGAGAGGGAAAAAGCTGTTTCTCGACCTCAAGCTGCATGACATCCCGAACACCGTGGCCGGGGCTGTGGCCATGGCGGCCCGGCAGGGAGTGGCCATGATGACCCTGCACGCCTCGGGCGGAAGGGAGATGATGCTGCGGGCGGCGGAGGCCGCGGTGGAGGAGGCCGAAGCCTCAGGCGTGGGCCGTCCCCTCCTTCTCGGGGTCACCGTGCTCACCAGCCTGAAAGACACCGAGCTGGGTGAGATCGGGATGCCGGCCGATGCCGCGGGTCAGGTGCTCAGGCTGGCACATCTCGCGCAGGACGCGGGTATGGACGGCATCGTGTGCTCTCCTCAGGAGCTGGCGATGGTGCGGGCTGAATTCGGGGAGGGGTTTCTGGTAGTCACACCCGGAATCCGGCCGCTCTGGGCGGCGGCCCAGGACCAGAAGCGGATCATGACCCCCGCGGCGGCGCTGGCCGGGGGAGCCGACTATCTGGTGATCGGCCGGCCCATCATCGCCGCACCCTCGCCCGGAGAGGCGTTCGTGAAGATCAGGCGGGAGCTAGATGGCGCTGATGCCGACGCCCACGGCAAAAATGGCGCTTAGGACCAGGCTGATGGCGAACATCAGGACGAAGGTCACCACGATGATCACGACCAGATAGGTCGCCACTTTGTCTTTGGGCGTTTCCATGATCCCTGCCCCCAGCCCCAGATACATCAGGTAGATCCCGTAGAGAGACAGCAGGGGAACCAGCACTCCCATAGGGGGGATGATGTACAGGGCCCCCGCGATCCATCCCGGTGTCTGGCTGAATACGGCCAGCTTCATGGCGCTGAGCTGATCCTTACGGGAGGCAAAGGAACCGGCCAGGGCATTGATGATGAGGCCCATGACATAAACGGAGGCCAGGGTCATGCCGTAGAACAGGATCGCGCGCAGCAGTCCGGATCCGAATCCCTGCCGATAGGTCCCATAAAACGGGATCCGCTGGCCGATAAGCCAGTTGCCGATAAACTGGGCCACTGCTGGTACGGCGGCCAGGATCATGACATAGGAGGAAAAGAGCTGCGGGACCGGAGAGGTCTCTTCCTTGATCTTTTCCCACTCCTCTTTAGGACTTAACAAGATCCCCTGAACACGCGCTTTGAGGTCCATCCGTTTCCTCCTCGTAATTTTGTTCAAATATATCCTGTTCCCACAGCCGGAGTCAAGCGGATTCGAAGAAAGATTACAGGCGGCCGATCAGACGCAGGTAAGAGGGAGAAGTGGAGGCGCGGGTCGGATTCGAACCGACGAATCGAGGTTTTGCAGACCTCTCCCTTAGCCA
>JAUXEH010000191.1 GCA_030620655.1 Candidatus Aminicenantota bacterium
CCCGCAGCCGGACACCATACCAGCACAAGGCAGAATAATAGAAAGCAGATAGGTTTCATGTTTTCCCCTCAAAAGTATGTTAACAACAATTTATCATGCAGTAAAGCAGCGTTTCCCAGTATCGGAGTTATTCCTCGGGCTTTCGCCCCGGTCCCGAGCCGAGGGTGAATTTGCATCGTTCGACAGGTTATGTTATATGCAGGCCCTAGGGAAGGGATTTCATCATGTGTGTCATTCTTCGGGCAGGCCGGCGTCTCCGATCGTCCGGGAAGACGCTCACACGTCTCCTGCCCCCGATGCTTGTGACGATCCTGATCCTCTTTCCAGCCGAAACCCGCGGACAGGAGGCAAGCCTCCCTGAAACCAACACGATCCACTGGGCCTATGCCGCGGCCTTCGGAACCGGGTACTACCACATCGGCGATGACGCCGAAATCTACGTTCTCCGATTCCGCCCCCTCTGGAGGAAGCCGTTCAGCTTCCAGAATCACCTGAGCGGCCGGACCTTTTTCTTCGAAGTTCGTTTGCCTGTGACCTTCGGCATACATAATTTTTCATGGGAAGGGCTGATTTCCCCCCAGTTCCAGCAGGTCAGCTTTACCCCGGGCGTCATGCTGCAGATCCCGTTTCACCGCAACTGGAATGTTCAGCTCCATGGAAATTTCGGCTGGGGCGCCGAGTTAAAAACCAGCAGGAATACCGCCATGATCTACTGGGGAGGGATCAACAGCCGCCTGGCTTTCCGACTCTTCAAGACAGATTTTGCGCTGCTGAACGGGCTGTCCAGCTATGGATACAAGCCCAACAAGGGGGAAGCCGGGGATCTCTCGGCTCTGCTCACGGGCCTGGAGTGGAATCAGCTCTTGTGGGGTTTGAGGTGGGGCAAAGAACCGCTGAGCCTGCGGGCACATCTTCACTACTACTCGTACTTCGACCACCTCGACTTTCTCTTCCGTTCAACAAGTCCGGTCAGCCTGTCCTGGGAGTGGGAGGTCGGAGTCAGTATCCGCAAAGCTACCAAGTTCAAGCTCTTGATCCTCAGCTTCGAACGGCTGGGTGTGGCCTTCCGTTTCAGCCCGGAGAGCAGGGGCATCCGGTTCATAACCTACGCGGTTTTCCGTTAGCCGAACCCGGACACGCATATCCCGGACCCTATTCATCAGCCGGATCCGGCAGGGAACCACTCCGGTCCCGTTTTCGTAGATCATTATAAATACTGTGAATCCACGGGAGAGGCGAAATGCTCTTTAACTATCTCAAGATCGCGCTGCGGAACCTGTACCGCAGCAGGCTGTACTCCACGATCAACATCCTGGGGCTGGCCATCGGGCTGGCCGCCTGCCTCATGATCTTCCTATGGGTCAGGGACGAGCTGAGCTATGACCGGTTCCACACTCAGGCAGAGCGGATATACCGGGTGGAACGGAAGGTCGACTTCCGGGATATCCACGGCCAGGCGCCCATCACATCCGGTCCCTATGGACCCGCCTTGGTCCGGGATTACCCTGAGGTCGAGGACTATGTCCGCATCGAAACGGAAGAGCTGGCCATCAAGGACCACCGCAGCATCTTCCTCCGGCAGCGGATGATCTTTTCCGACAGCTCCCTGTTCCAGGTCTTCGATTTCCATCTTGAGGAGGGGGACCCCGGAACCGCCCTGACCCAGCCGAAGTCCATCGTCTTGACCCGTGAGATGGCCACGCGATATCTTGGTGGGGGGACCGAAGACGCCCTGGGCCGGACGCTCACCGTCGACTGGAATGGCACGGTCCTGGATTTCCAGGTCACCGGGATTTTGGAAGAAGTCCCGTCGAATTCACAGGTTCGGTTCGAGGTGGCAGCTTCTCTCTCCACCTACCCGGATGAATTCCTGACCCAGTGGTTCAACAACTCGATCTACACCTATGTGACCCTCAAGGAAGGGGCCGACCCGGCAGACCTGGAGGCGAAGCTTCCCGGATTCCTGACCAAGTACATGGCCGCGCAGTTCACTGCCTTTGTGGGGCCCGAAGCTGATATCACAGAGGTGTTTCAGCTCAAGATGAAGCCTCTCCTGGACATCCATCTCTACCCCAGCGAGCAGTTCGAGCTGGAGTCCATGGGCAGCATGACCTCGGTACTGATCTTCTCGGCGATCGCCGTCCTGATCCTGGTTATCGCCTGCATCAACTTCATGAGCCTCTCCACGGCCCGGGCCAACAAACGGGCTCGGGAAGTGGGAATGCGCAAGACCATCGGGGCCCTCAAGCACCAGCTGTGGGGACAGTTCCTGGGCGAGTCTGTGTTCCTGAGCTTGGTCGCCCTGGCCCTGGCGGTGTTCCTGATCTTCGTGTTCCTCCCCGCCTTCAACAGCCTGGCCAATAAAAACCTCCACGTGAGCGTCCTCTTTACTCTGGAGAACGTGTTCATCCTGCTCGGGATCGCGGTGTTGACCGGCGTGATGGCCGGGCTGTACCCGGCCTTCTACCTGACCGCATTCGAGCCGGTCAAGGTGCTCAAGGGCAGCGCCCTCTCCGGCCCCGGCAAATCGGTCTTCCGCAGGGCAATGGCGGTCCTCCAGTTCGCCATCTCCATCACACTCGTCATCGGGACGATGGTCATCTTCAGGCAGATGGACTACCTACAGGACAAACCTTTGGGTTTTGACAAAGAAAACATGGTCCTCATCTCCACGGAAAGCGACACGGTCCGCCAGAGCCTGGATGTCTTCCGGGACACTCTGAAGGCGAATCCGCGCATCTCCTCCGTGAGCGGCTCGTCCGATGTCCCCGGCAGCCGGGCCTTCTCCGACACTGTGTTCAAACGAGACGATTCGGATGACGTCTTCAGCCTGATGTTCATCTCGGCAGGATATGAATTTATCGAGACCTACGGCTTCCGGCTGACGCACGGCAGGGGCTTCTCCAGAGAATTCAGCACGGACCTCGGCGGAGCGGCGGTGCTGAACACGGCGGCCGTCCGGGAACTCGGATACACACTTGCGGAGGTCCTCGACAGGAAACTGCTCATGGCTGTCAGCGAGACGGAATTCACCGAACTTTCGGTGATCGGTGTGGTGGATGATTTCCACTTCAAGTCCCTGCACCGGACCATCGAACCGCTGGCACTCATGGTGAGGCCGGACCGCACGCGTGTCATCTCCGTGCGGACCCTGCCGGGCGACATGCGGGAGACCCTCGCCTTCATCGAGGAGAAATGGAGGGAGATCTTTCCTGGAGAAGAGTTCAACTACAGTTTCCTGGACCGGAAGATCGCCCTACTTTACGAGAGCGAGGGCCGGATGCGGGACATCTTCCTGATCTTCTCGGTGCTTTCCATTTTTGTCGCCTGCCTGGGGCTCTTCGGCCTGGCAGCCTTCACCGCAGAGGAGCGCACCAAAGAGATCGGGGTGCGCAAGGTCCTGGGGGCTTCCTCGGCCAACATCCTGCTGCTGCTCTCCAGGGAATTCACCAAATGGGTGATCGCGGCCAACCTCATCGCCTGGCCCGTGGCCTATTATGCCATGGATCGCTGGATGCAGAATTTCGCCTACCGGACCACCCTGGGGATCTGGCCGTTCCTGCTATCCGCGGTCCTGGCCCTGGCGATTGCTCTGCTCACGGTGAGCGTCCAGTCGCTCAAGGCCGCCCTAGCCGACCCGGTGGAATCGCTGCGCTACGAATGACCGGGAGAACCAACCCGGTCATTTCATGGCGTTGAAGGCGTCCATCACCTTGAGGAAGTCGGGATCGGAGAAGGTGAACTCACCTTCTCCCGTCTTTTCGGCCCCGGGATAGAGCGCACGCTCCTTCCTGACCTTGAGCACCATCGTGTAGGGAGGCTGCAGCTTGTAAGGCGTGTACCCGGACAGGTCGCGCAGCGCCTTGACCACCCCCCGCCGGATGCCCTTCTTCACTTCGTCCGGGTGCAGGCACAGGGCCGCCGGGGCCATCCCCTCCTTGGTCTGGTAGACGGCCACCCCCTCGAAGAGGTCTTCAGCCTGTTGGCAGATCCAGTCGTCGCCGGCCAGGAAGGCCACCGGCACATCGTACAGTCCTGCGATCAGCGCGTTGTAGCCCGCCTCCGGGAGAGATACACCGTTTATGGAGAGGTCGATCACGTTCCCACTTGAGGTGTGCGCCAGGGTCGCGTCCTCTGTCCCGGCCTTGGCATGATACCCGATGAACACGACGGCGTCGAAGCTCTCATCGATTCCCAGCATCATGTTCTCGGGCCGTGACGTCACACCGCGCAGGAGCCGAGCCTTTTTGTGCAGCAGGCCGGGGATGATGTTGGTCTTGGCGCCGTGCCCGTCGCGGACGACCACCTCCACGGCCCCGGCGTCCAACGCACCCTGGACGGCCGCGCTGGCCTCCTCGGTCATCAAGCGGCGGAAGTACTCATAATCCGGACCGGAGGAACTGCACTCCCGGCCCGAAACCACACCCGCGACACCCTCCATGTCCACGGAGATGAACACCTTTATCCCCTTCCGGGGTGCCGATGCCAGCAGCAGCAGCCCCGCCAGGGCGAGTGAAACACCACACATCCTTTGTCTTTTCATGTTTTCCTCCTTATTTAGAGAACGGCTGGGGCTTCCGGCTCAACAGGCTGCCGATCACCACGGCCAGCGAAGCACAGATAAACCCGGGGATGAGCTCATAGACCTCGGTTGACTGGCTGAGATACAGCTTCCAGAAGATGACGACCAGCGTGCCTGTGATCATGCCCGCCAGCACACCGGCGATGGTGGTCCTCTTCCAGTACAGGGCGAAGATGAGCGTCGTGCCGAAGGCCGCTCCCAGGCCTCCCCAGGCGAAGAGCACCAGCCAGAAGATCAGGTCCTGGGCCAGATACGCCATGGCCAGGGCCAGGACGCCGGAGAGGATGACCACCACCCGGCTGAGCCTGAGTCTCCGGGCCTCGGGTATCGCGGCCCCCTTCTTGATTATCTTTTCGTAGACGTCGCACACGAACGTGGAGGCCACGACCAGGAGCTGGGAATCGGCCGTGGACAGGATGGCGGCGAAGATGCCGCCGATGATCAACCCGTAGAGCGCGGGGCCGAAGAACTCGGAGGAGAGCACCAGGTAGATCACCTCCGGATCACCGGCGGGGAGGCTCTCCACGTCAGGGATCAGGGCCCGCCCCATCAGGCCGACGAACACGGCCCCCCAGCTTATCACCACGTTCCAGAACGTGCCGATCACCGCCGCGAACCGTAGCTTGTCGGGATCGTCTATGGACATGTACCGGACGACGATGTGGGGCTGGCCCGGAGACCCCAGGCCGATGCCGAGGAAACCGATGATCACGCCCACGCTCAGGGAGAACGGATCGATCAGGGCCGGATCCAGCTGGGAAAGTGTCTGCAGCATCGCCTGGAATCCTCCCATCCGGATCAGGCCGTAGACCGGGAAAATCACCAGGCCGATGATCAGGATCACGGCCCGGATAACGTCGTTGTAGGCCACGGCGATGTAACCGCCCAGCACCATGTAGACCAGGACCAGCACGCCGGAGGCGGCCAGCGCCAGGAGGACCGGGATGTCCAGGGCCGTGCTCAGCGCCTTGGCCCCGCCCACGAACTGGGCCGCCACATAGGCGGTGATGAAGATGGCGATGATCACGGCGCCGGTGATCCGGATGAGCTGGCGCTTGTCCTGGAACCTGGACTCGAAATAGTCCAGCAGGGTGAGCGACCCGTAGGCCTCCGTCTCCCGGCGCAACCTGCGCCCAATGTAGATGAACTGGAACATCTCGGCGATGATGTATCCCACCACGGCCCAGACGGCTCCCGCTCCCCGCGTAAAGGCCATCCCACTGACTCCCAGGACCAGCCAGGAGGACCTCCCCGAAGACACGGCGGAGAGGGCCACCACGAACTTATCCATGGCACGCCCTCCGATGAAGAAATCCGACTGGCTCCTCATGCGCCGGAGGGTTAATACGCCCACAAGAACAGGCAGCAAGAGGGTGAGCAGGAATATGCCGAAGG
>JAUXEH010000428.1 GCA_030620655.1 Candidatus Aminicenantota bacterium
AGACAGCCCTGGGTTATTTCGTACAGGCCCTGGGGAAGCAGCCTGACTTTGCTCAGGCCCACGCGGGGATCGCCCTCGTTTGGGCCGCCCGCCAGCAGATGGGGTTCACTCCGCCCTCTGAGGCTGCCCCGAAGGCTCGGGAGGCCCTGGCCCGAGCGCTGGCCATCGACAGCGCGAGTTTTGAAGTCCAGTACGCGGCAGCCGGGATTCGGACCTGGGTGGACTGGGACTGGGAGGCAGGAGAAGAGGCATTCCGGCGGACCATCTCCTTGAATCCTGAGTTTGCCGACGCCCGGGCCTATTATTCCCACCTGCTCATGATGCTCGGGCGCTCGGCGGAGAGTGAGGAGCAGATGGATCTGGCCATGGAGCTGGATCCATTGAATCCCCTGATATTTGCCCTCTATGGTCGAACGCTCCTGGCTGGGGATCACTTCGACGAGGCTATCGCATTCTTCCAGGAGGCGCTCCGCACGACCCCAGAAAACCCTGTCGCTCACGACGGTCTTAAGGAAGCGTACCACGGAAAAGGGATGCACCAGGAGGCGTTGGCTCATGCAGGAGAGTTCTACTCCCTGTATGGCCTCGGTGACCTTGCGGAAGCTCTCCAGAATGCCTATGCGGAGCATGGCCACGAGCGGGCGTGGCTGGTGGCGGCGGAGAGGTTGGCGGAGCGTGCAGACCTCACCTACGTCCTCCCCATGGAAATCGCCATTTTGTTCGATTGGGCCGGGGATAAAGAACTGGCCTTTTCCTGGCTTGAAAGGGCCATCGCGCTGCGAGATCCCAACGTCCCCTACCTGAATGCGTTTCTCTTCAGCGAGACCTTGAAGGCCGACCCACGCTTCAAAGAAATCCAGCGACGGATGAATTTACCTGTTTCGTAGGACCGGGATTGGCCCGGGATCAACCGGAACGGACATGTGATCTAACGCCCCCTCTGAAAAAGGGTTCAGCACCTTCATTGGGAGGTGCGGGATGGTCACCAGGGCAGATCTTCGGGGGCCTATTGGGAAATCGGGAGGAAAGATGGAATCTACACTATTCCGCAAACAGAGCCTCGCCGCACTCTTCCTCTTTGGGGTACTTCCCACCGCCGTCCAGGCTCAGTACCTCCGAGTTACAGGGTCCTCTGTGAACGTCCGACAAGGACCCGATGTTGGAAGTACCGTTGTCGGTATCGCAGAAGAGGGTGACATCTTCCACCGCCTTGGCGACATGGAAGAATGGTATGTGGTCAAGATGTTCTCGGGGGAAAGCCGGTACATCCACGCATCCCTGGCTGAGCCAACGGAAAATATCCCGACGCTTCCCGACTCAGAGGCAACCCGGAGGATGGCTTTCGAGGGTTTCTTGAGGGCCGAGGACCGATCTTTTATTGAAGCGGATGCCAGGATCGCATCATCAGGCGTCCCCGCGAACATTGAGTTTCAGCGGATTCTAGATGATCGGTATAAACTCCAGGTGTGCCAGGCTTTTCCGGACATCCAACCATTCCACTTTGAAGAAATCAAGCTGGAGGGTGTGCAGAAAGAGTGGGATCGGATCGGGGACGCGCTGATCCATTAGGAATATTCCTCGACTGAGGAACCCGGAGGTGATCATGAGAGGATCTGAATTCCGTTCCATTGCGATGGTCCTTCTGTGCATGGCCGGCCTACTCTGCACTTCCCAGGCCCGGGCCCAGGATGAACGGAGTCGTGAAGGGAAGCACCGCTTTTCCATCTTGATGTTGGGCGCATGGGCCGGTCCCGGACCTACTGAGGATTTCAAGAACGCCTTGATCAAGGCGGGTTTCGGCGACGACCATCAATGGCCCGGCGGCCATATCCAGAAGACCCACCCACGCTCGTCTGATGGATCGATGGGGTTAGAGTTCGAGGTCGGATACGAGCATCCGAGTGCATGGGGTCTGGCCGTTTCAGCGGGTCGTGCGGATTTCGGTTGGGTTCGAGGATTCAGGGCCACGTCGGAGACAGGGAAGAAGGGCAGTCGCTCTATTTCCGGCACTCGCTTCGACATATCTCCCCTGCCGTTACGTACCGGCTCGGCCCGCTCCGAACCTTTCTGGGGCCCGCCTTTGTCCAGGCCCGATCGAAGGTTGACGCTTTTGGCCTGGCGCAGGAACAATACGAGAAGGAAAAACACGAGACGATCAAGGTCG
>JAUXEH010000390.1 GCA_030620655.1 Candidatus Aminicenantota bacterium
ATGCCCATGCCCGTGTCGAGCAGGGCCTGGTTTCGGGCCTTGAAATAATCTGCCAGCTTGGGGATCAGGCCGAAGCCCAGCTTCAGCTTCTGGAAGACGTTCCCGGCGGATTCGACATCGATCTCCTCACCCTCATCCTCCAAAAGGGAGATCGAGCGTTCGATCTCGTCCCTCACTTGAGCTATGGCCTCCCGGGCCGCCAGGAAGGCCTCGATGTCCGGCCGGGATGCGGCCGTCAGGTTCCGGGCAGTACTCGGTGATGCGGCCGTATCTCTCCGTCAGGATCTCCAGCATGGCCTCCGAATCCTTGAAGCCCTCTACCAGGCTGCGCACGTACAGGACGCCTCCGGTGATCAGGAGTGCGGCTAAAACGACGATAACGCCACAGCCGATGCCGCAGCCGATGAGCCACTTCTTGGTCGCGCTCGACTTTCCGGGTTGGTTGGGATCCACGTCCGCCCTCCTCTCTTTCCTTGCGATTCGTGTGTGATTATCTTATGCCGCACCACAGAAAAAGGCAAGCCGTCATATCTCCCGTCCTTTGACGATGGAATACACCTGTGCTATATAAACAGGGAAAAGAAATGAGTGCATGGTTGATCACCCGGTCCTGGATAACGCTGCTTCTCCTTCTGGGATTGCCGGCCCTACCGGCTGTGCAGGGGCCCGATGCCGCCTCTGTCTCCCTGGAGGAGAAGGTGGGACAGATGCTGCTGGTGGGATTTCGCGGCACGGTGCTGGAGGAGGATTCCCCCATCTTTCGGATTATACGGGAGACCCACCTGGGGGGTGTGGTGCTTTTCGACTACGATGTTCCTTCCCGGAGCTTTCCCCGCAACATCGTGTCTCCGGAACAGGTGCGGCTATTGATCCAAGGCCTGCAATCCGCGGCCCCGATCCCGCTGCTGGTGGCGGTGGATGCGGAAGGTGGGCGGATCAACCGGCTCAAATCCGAATACGGATTCATAGACGTGCCCAGCGCCCAGGACATGGGGGAGGCCGACCTGCAGGAGTGCCGGGCCCAGTACAGGCGGCTGGGCCGGCAGCTCAGCCGCCTGGGATTCAACCTCAACCTGGCGCCGGTGGTGGACCTCAACCTCAACCCGGACAACCCTATCATCGGCTCCCTGGAACGGTCATTCTCTCCGGATCCTGAGAACGTTGCCGCCCGGGCTGCGGCCTTTATCGAAGAGCACCGTAGTTTCGGTGTCATTTCGACCCTCAAACATTTTCCCGGACACGGCAGTTCCCGCCAGGACAGCCACCTCGGCCTGGCGGATGTGACATTGACCTTCCAGGACCAAGAGCTGCAGCCCTATCGGGAGTTGATCAAGGAACGGAAGGTGGACGTGATCATGACGGCCCACATCATGCACCGCAGAATCGATCCCGATAACCCGGCCACCCTCTCTCCCCGTTTTCTAAGAACGATCCTCAGGGAAGAGATGGGCTTCACTGGCGTCATCGTATCGGACGACTTGCAGATGGAAGCCATAAGCCGGAACTTCGGCTTCGAAGAGGCTCTGATCAAGGCTGTTGTCGCCGGCTGCGACATCCTGGCCATCGCCAACAACGGGCGAACCTACGATGAACAGGCGGCGGTCAAGGCCCACGGCATCCTGGTCGCGGCGGTCGAAAAGGGGAGGATCCCCCGCAGCCGGATCGACGCCGCCTATGAGCGCATCCTCCGCCTCAAACGAAAATACTCCCTCCTCAAATAACCTTTCCCTCTGGAAGACGAGCGTGTCCTCGATCGCCTGCTCCAAGGCATCCATTATGGGTGAGGCCTCGGCTCCGCTGGTCACGAGGGTGATGGTCATGTCCAGGGCCGTGGGGCTGAGCAGCCTCATCTCCTTGACCAGGACGGTCCGCTTTTCCAGGATCACGGCATACCCGGAGGCGCCCGCCACGGACACCAGGCCGTATCCGATCACGGTGAATTCTTGGTAGAGCTCGTCTTCCCCGCGGCGCAGGGCCTCCAGGCGCCGGTCCATGGCCGTCTCCGGCTGCCAGCCGGCCGGGCCGGGTTCGGCGGCAATGGTGATCCGCACATCCCTGGCATAGGAGAAAATCACCTCCGAACGATTCTCGGTGGAGGAGCGGATGACCGTATAGTCTCCGGGCAGACGGATCCGATAGTATTCTTTGGGATCCTGGAACGGCTCAGTGTTCACGTGTGTCAGGAAATCCCGCCGAGACAGGGATCTCTCCCCTGCCCCGTCGAAAATGTATTCTCCCGCCGCATCGCCCAGCAGGTAGATGTCATCCGGTGTGTCCATGACCTCGTCGGCTCCGGCGGAGCGGATCTCGTAGTAGTCCTCGTCCGCCTTGAACCGCATGGGATTCCCCCATCCGTCGACCAGAGGGTTTTCGGGATCGGTTTCGTCCCCACGCACCGTCTTCCCGAACTCCTGCTCCATCAGATCCAGGAGGTCATCCCGGCTCTCGGGGAACGCGATGTCACCCTGGACCGCCACGACAACGAGCTGGGCCATGATCACCTTGAGGTTCTGCAGCTTGGCCCGCGTCACCAGCCGGCCTCCCTGATCGGGCAGGCAGGACTTGAAAACGGCCGGGACGAGGAAAACCAGCGCCAGGACGAGGATCAGAAGGACAGGCAGGAAGCGCAAGAGATGAGTCCCCGCCGAGGAACGCCGGCCTGTGCCTTCGGTCATGGTCTGCGCCTTTTCCCTATCGATACGACTCCTGGATGATCTGACCCAGGAATTCGGACAGGATCCGGTTGAACGTCTGCCGTTCCTCGACCATCAAGAAATGCCCGACATTGCTCATGAACCGGTTGGTGA